>NZ_JAYGHR010000068.1:0-121528 GCF_034932365.1 Limnoraphis robusta BA-68 BA1
TAAATCAGCCTGAAATCTCGACCTATTCTTGTCAATTAGAGGGGCAACTTTTGTTGTTTCCTGATGGGGTGGGTTAGGGATAGAGCCTCTGCCAAAAGCTTTGCGTTGGCGATGGGTAGTTTACTAGATATGATGTAAGTCTAGCCTGAAATTACTGTCTGTTGGGGAGTGATGGAGAATTTAGAGAGTATCAAGTTTAATTTGTATTTTTAATTGTTTTTAGTTTTAGGTTGTCAACTACCCAGTTTCTTTTTTGCCCAAGATGGATCAACAAACCCTTCCCATCGACAATTCTGATATTCTCATTGTTGACGATCAACCTGCCAACCTGCGGCTTTTGTCAAGATTACTCAGTCGCAAAGGATATGAGGTTCGTCAAGCGATTAACGGTACAATGGCGTTACAAGCGGTTCAGGCGAAGTTGCCTCAGTTGATTCTGTTGGATATTATGATGTCAGATATCGATGGTTATGAGGTCTGTTCTCGTTTGAAAGCTAATCCCGAAACGGCTGATGTTCCGGTTATTTTTTTGAGTGCGCTTGATGATGTTTTTGATAAGGTGAAAGCGTTTACGGTGGGGGCTGTAGATTATATTAGCAAACCGTTTCAATCTCAAGAAGTTTTAGCTCGGGTACAACATCATCTCGCCTTACAAGCGGTGAATCAAAAAATTTCTCTACTGAATGCGGAACTTGAACAACAAGTTAAAGAACGGACTCATCAATTGGAGGAAGTTCATGCTAAATTGACTAAAATGGCGTTTCACGATGAGTTAACAGGTCTACCTAATCGAGCCTTATTTATAGATCGATTACAAGAGGCACTCAAACAAGCTCAAGCTGATTCTTCTTATAAGTTTGGATTGCTGTATATTGATTGCGATCGCTTCAAAGTGGTTAATGATTCTCTCGGTCATTCGGTTGGTGATCAGTTATTAACGGCTGTGGCTCATCGATTAGCAGAGGCTTTACCCGAGGTTAATATATTAGCACGGTTAGGCGGCGATGAATTTGCGATTCTCCTGACTCAAGTTGCAGATATTACGCCAGCAGTAGGGGTTGCTGAAAAAGTAATTGAAACTTTATCTTGTCCTTTCAAGCTGCGAAAATATGATGTTTATGTGAATGCGAGTATTGGTATTGCCTTGAGTAACAGTAGTTATACTCAACCTGAGCATATTCTCCGAGACGCAGATGCAGCGATGTATCGGGCTAAAAAACAGGGAAATCGCTATCAAGTTTTTGACCCGGCAATGTATCATAAAGCGGTGCAAACGCTGCAAATTGAAACGGATTTACGGAAAGCGATTTCTCTCAATGAATTGAAACTCAATTATCAGCCGATTATTGATTTAAAGACGGGGAAATTGATGGGGTTTGAAGCTTTAGCACGCTGGATACATTCAAATCTGGGTTTTATTTCACCTGCTGAATTTATTCCGATAGCCGAAGAAACAGGTTTAATTATTCCGATTGGTTATTGGATATTAGAACAAACTTGTCAACAACTGAAAACCTGGCAAATGAACGGTTTGGCGGGGTCAGAAATTACAATTAATGTCAATTTATCTGCGCGTCAATTTTCTCAAATAGATTTGATTTCGCAAATTGACAAAATTTTAGAAAAAACGTCTCTAGACTCTCAATATCTAAAGTTTGAGATTACAGAAAGTGCGATTATGGAAAATCAACAAAAAGCACAAAATGTTTTAGAACAACTTCGTGAGCGGCACATTCATATTTGTTTAGATGATTTTGGGACGGGTTATTCTTCTCTGAGTTATCTTGATTGTTTTTCGATTGATACCTTGAAAATTGATAAATCTTTTACAGGACGTTTAAATGGAACTGCTGAAAAACTGGGGTTAGTACCTGTTATTATTAATATTGCTCATCACATGGGGATGAATGTTGTCGCGGAAGGGGTTGAAACAGTAGAACAATTAAACCAGTTACAAGAACTCAATTGTGATTTTGGTCAAGGTTATTTATTCGCAAAACCATTGGATGTGGAAAATGCAACTCAGCTCTTAGAATCATCTCTTCAATGGTAAACCCCATGAGTCGCAATTGTATTTTTGAAAACTCTGGCATTACTACACATAAAAGGCTCAAACTGTGTAGCCTGAGCCTGTGAAAATTTATGCTAAAATCGGTGTAATTGAAAACACGATCTAAAAAATCATCAAACTCGAAAACAGAGAAAAAATGCGTTTTCTATAAGAGTTTTCATCCGTAAGGGCGGGTTGAATTGCACTTTATCGATTGATAGAATGGCGAATCTACCTATCCCAAATCGGCTGCAAAAACTCTATACACACAAGTTATGCCAGTCCAACTAATTTAGCACTTAGTTCCCACAACCGTTCGGCTTTACTATCGTCGAGGGCTTCATTGGATACCTCTTGAACAAAAGACTGGCGACCTTCTTTTTGTCGATTTCCCCAACTCCAATAAACACCAGATTTGTTGTATTCGGGGTCAGCTACAACCATCGCCACCCGTTCACCTGCGAGTTCTTCGGAGACAAATCCGCCTGTTATATTTTTTTGGAACCAAGGAAAAATCTTCTGAAACAGAGGATAATGATTTCTGAACAAAGCTGTTGTCGCGACACAACCGGGATACAGAGAACTAAACACAATTCCCGTCGATTCGTGATAACGACGATGCAACTCCCGCATCGTTAAAACATTGCAGAGTTTACTATCTTTGTAGGCTTTACCCGATTTAAACTTTTTACCATCAATCATCGTAATCGGGGCTTTAAATCCGGCTTCTAATCCTTGCAGATTTCCTAAGTCGGGAGGTGCAGGAATGGGAATTTTTCCGCCTAATTCTTTGGGGTTTGCGGTTACAGTTCCTAATATAATCAGTCGGGGTTCGGAAGTGCCTGAATGCTTCAAATCCTCTAACATCAGGTTACACAGCAGAAAATGTCCCAGGTGGTTCGTCGCCACACTTAATTCATAGCCATCTGCACTTCGTAACGGTTCCTTCTCTAAGGGGAGATAAACCGCCGCATTACACACTAAAGCATCGAGAGACTTTCCGCTTTCCCGAAATGTCTTGACAAACTGGCGAACACTCTCTAGGGAGGCTAAGTCGAGAGGCATGATAGTATAGCTGTCGGCGGGAATTCCAACGGACTGAGCGGCTTTTTCCGTTTTCTCTACATTCCGACAAGCCATCACCACATACCAGCCCTTTTTAGCTAAGGCATTTGCGGCTTGTAAACCCACTCCTGACGAGGCTCCGGTAATTACGACCGTTGACTTCTGATGTTGTTCCATGGTGTTCAGACTCAGTAGATCGCTATTAATTTTTTCAGGATCTAATACTACTCAATTACAAGATGATATTGTCTCATTCTTGGTTACTGATTACTTTTGTTGCTGAGGCGAAGTGTTTGGAAAGCTTGTCTGCTATTGGAAAACCGGAACGTAAAGAACTATTACAACTGATTTCAACTGATTTCTCTGTTCGTTAGCCGTTTCCGACAGCACCTCTGACTTGCGATAGAAAGGGCAAAATCGAAAAGTCTATCTTTAGACAGTGGTGCAATTGGGTTTGTCGATGTGATAATCAATCCAGAATGAATGCGTTTGTTTGTTCCTTATCGACAAGAAAGACTTGAGGGTATTTTTAAGGGACTGGGCAGTTAACCCAGTCCTTATTTTTTTGCAAAATCTCACGAACACCTTAGATTTGAGTGAACTTACTTCTGAGAATCTATCGAGCAAGTTTCAAAACTACATTGATTAAAGCGTTTTCTTCTAGATGCAACAAACTTGTAAATCTTAGGGCCAAAATTCGATGAACCTGGAAGATAGAGAACCAGTTGTAACGGCCATAAAATCGGAATATACCGCAAAATTTCTCGAAAGGCAAAAAATCCCTTTCTGACCGCTCCATTCGGTAAAATTAAGTGCATTTCCTCTAGACAAGCTTGCAGTGAAATCTGTGGATGAGTCTCAGCTATCCTTGGCCATCGTTGTTCTAAATCACTGTAAATTAGACGATTAAACCAATCAAAATAACACAATACTGTCATTGAGCGAATACACAGAGGACATAGACCATCATAGAGAATTTCCGGTTTCTGATTTGAGGCGGAAGACCAGGGACGAGTCGTGAATTTTTGAACAATAGAAGCCCAAGGAATAAACACCGCATAAAGTGCAATAAACTGGAAAAAAGGCGCTCTCTGGGCTAAATAAATGCCGATGTGAAGAGATGCTCCTAAAGGAATATAAATCCAGACAAGTTGTGGAAAAATCAGCACGAGAAAGAAAGTGGCTTCAAACCCAACCGCCATCAATGAAGATAGCACCGCCATTGTATGATTATGTGCGAGCCAGACTCCTAAATCACTTCCCCAGCGCAAACCATCTGTTAGCAAATAGTATTGCAGTGTATATCCATTGAACCAATCTAATCCATCATTCGTGAGTTTAGCTAGTCCTGCACTCAGATAAACCAATGCAAACATCCACTGAACAAACAGTAACGGCCAGCGAGCAAAACTGCTATTTTCCTCTACAATATTGAAGGTTTCAAACTTTCGTTTTTTCAGGTTAAATTGAATCCGTTTTCCGATGTCATCAATCGATAAAACTCGACCAGATGGACTGAGTGCCAGCACAAATAAAGCCATCATCATTAAAGCTTCAGGATGATGATATTTTCCAAAAGAATAGAGATATTTTTGCATCCAAAGACAGCCGAGTGAGAAGGGGATTAAACTCAAGTTGGTTTTGAAACCGAGTAAAGCAAAAAGCCCTGTTCCTACGGTAATCCAGTAAATCGCAAATATAAAAATATCGGGTGGCGGTTCACTCCAGCCAAAGGGTAAAGTTAGTAATTGAACAAAAGGTAAAGGAGTATAAACAGCATCAGGCCATGAGGCTCGATTCAAGATATTATTGAAATAGTCTGGTTTGAGAATATAGATGAGTTGAAAGGTGACAAAAATAATCCGACAAATAGCCAGATTAAACAAGGGTGCTGGACGAAACCAGTAATTATTCCAGATTTCTAAGATTGAATGTTGACGTTTTTGTATTTCCATTTTTTTCTCCAGACTATTTTTTAAATATAGTTTTTGTGACAGTTTCAGGAATGATTTTAATACCGTCTTTGGTAATTTTATAACTGTCCACGTTTAACAATAGTTCCTGAATCTGCTTTCCATTTTTAGCTTCATACAGTTTGATAAATTCAGATAATGTCTGCTCATCCTTTTGTATATTTGCTGTATAAGTTTTAAACTTATAATCTTTCATTCCCAGTGATTTATGATTGAAAACTCCTTCTGTTCCATCGGTTAATTTACCAACTAAAGTATACTTTTTGACGGTTTCTCCTTCATACTTTGCACTGCTATACATTGCATAGGATAAAAAAGGATAAAGTAGCGGATCACAACCTACATTAACAGCAGCAGGTAAAAAAGAAAAGATCTGCCCTAAGCAAAAAAATCTAACCGCAGCCCCTGTTTGCAAAATTAAGCAGATCAGGATCAACGGAGAGATGAGCTGTTTTGCTCTGTTTTCGAGATTTATGGAAAGTGTGGTTTTCATTGTTTTTCCCTGATATTAATGCTTGTTTCCGTTAAAAAACTTGAATCACGACTGAACTAAAGAAAAAATGAGAATGCTTTTTTGAATCGATAAACTGCTTGTTTAAACCCTTGGATAAATTGCTGAACACTTTTTAAAGCTAATCGTTTTAATCGATAACGAACAACTTGATAACGATGATCAATTGTCGGCATTCTGAGCAAGATATAAACAGCTTTTCGAGTCAAACGAGCGAGAAATCCTTTCAGTTCTATTCCAAAACTAGAGACAGTTGCAGAGTGAACTCCTAACGTTAACATCTGTCCTAAATGTAAATAATGAAACGCTCGTAAGGGTTTTTTATCAATTGCTGCTTTGAGATTTTTAGCCGCACAATTTGCTTGTTGAAATGCGGCTTGAGCCGTTGTTGGAACTTGTTGACCTTTGCGATCGCGTATATCTGCTAAATCACCTAAAGCAAAGACTTCAGGAAAATCAATCAGTTGCAGTGTCGGTTGAGTTAGTAGCTGTCCTTGACTATTATGTTGACATGAGAGAAGATGTAGCCATTCTCTGGCTTGAGTTCCAATGGTTCCAATCACTAAATCCACAGGAACAGTATAGGTTTGACTTCCCTGAATTATATTAATAGAATTTTCACCTACCGCCTCAACTTGGGTTTGAAACTTGATCTGAACACCCCGATTAATTAGGGATTTATACGCCACATTTTGGCAACAGGTAGAAAAGTTTTTGAGGATTTTTTGACCTCGAACAATTAAAGAAATCTCGCCTCGTTCTCCTAAACGATCTACTAATTTCCCTGCTAATTCAACTGCATTTGCTCCGCCACCGAGAATTCCAACTCTAATTTTAGATAAGTTAGAATTTTCGAGAATGTGTAGTTTCTCTTGCAAACGTATTGCATCACTTAGGGTTCGGAAAGCATAAGCATGAGTCGAGACACCTGGAACATCAGAATAGGTTCGTCTTCCAACAGCGAGAACTAAATAATCGTAGAATAAAGCAGGGCTATCTTGCAGTTGAATTTGATGTCTTTCTAAATCAACCCCTTGGATCGTTCCTTGACGAAATTGCACCTCAGTGTCTATTAATAATTTTCAAAAGGGAGGCGCAACTTCCCAAGTTTGAAGTTCTCCTGTGATTAATTCATAGAGAAAGGGAGTAAACAGGAAGCGATCTTTTTGATCAATTAAAATAATTTCGGGTTTGTTCGCTTTAGATCCAAATAGACGATCTAAGTACAAAGCTGTGTATAACCCCGCAAACCCACCCCCGAGAATACAAATTCGAGCTTGATTGCTCGACCCTGATTGTAAATTTTTCAGCATATATTAGCCTCTTACATAGAGAGGTTTGTCAATAGCTTAATTAGACCGATGAACGCTATCCAAGCGATAGCAGTGACTGGGTAAAGTTTAGAGGTTTTTTTGAAACTTTCAAGGATTTTATCAAACAATAGAAATGAGCTTATGCGGTTCAAATGACTAATACAAGATACTTATGTAAAATAATCCGGGTGGAATGTAAAGGGTTTGTAAAATCTCTCTTGATTTTTTAGGGATTTAGCTTAAACTTGATCCATTTTTCCAAGATTTGAGGCGATCGCATTTCTCGGGCTGAGGTTGAGGGACTGATGTTTTTCCCGAATTCCTCAAATTTATTGGATTTTATTGATTAATCTAAGTAGTCGGACATAAATCAACCAAGCTGTGTCAACAACTGTAAATCTTGCTCAATTCCTTACGGTTCCCAGATCCGCCGGAACCTGTTCCCTTGTCTTCACGATTAACTTGACTTTTCCCCGACGACTTATGCTATAATAGAATGCTAGGAATAAGCGGACGTGGCGGAATTGGTAGACGCGCTAGATTTAGGTTCTAGTACCGCAAGGTGTGAAGGTTCAAGTCCTTTCGTCCGCATTAACTTCATCAAAAAAAACACTTAAGGGACAAGGCTTTCACTTGCGGATTCACATATTTGCAGAATCTCAATGGTTTTGACCGTAATAAACCTAACTTGGTTTTATTACTAAAGACGTTATACAATATGTCGAGTATCAAATTATATTTCGTTTTCTCAAATTAATTTCGCTAGAATAAATTAGCTGAAATCATCTTATAGCAATACTTTCAAGGATTATAGCCCGATTTTCGCAACCCAATCAATTTCACAAATTAGTTTTCGTTTTTTAAAGAAATCACAAATTAGTTTTCGTTTTTTAAAAAAGCGGCGATTTTAAGTATTTTTCCATCGATCACAAATTAAGCTTCATTTTTTAAAATTTTTGTGATATCTTGATTTTATTGTGGCTGTTGACGAATTACTCTATACCAAGCAAGATTGCCCAAGACAAACCCATGAACGACTCACTCGTCAATAAGTCTAACGGTGATTCATTTCAACTCAATCTTTCTTCAATTTCAGAGGAGGTTCCCGAAGTTACAGAACCTTCACACCAAACGGAAGGGTACGAGATAGTAACAGAACTTTCCTCCGAAGCCAAGCTCAAGATGGAATGTGTTCAAAACATCTTATCTGCACCCAATCGCAAAATTAGAGGAGAGAGAGTTAAAGAAGCCGCAGCTAAGTTGGGGAAAACTGTCCGAACAATTCAGTATCTACTCAAAGATTATAACGAGAAAGGCATATCTGCCATCACCGTAACAGAACGCTCGGATAAAGGAGAATATCGGATTAGCCCACAATGGCAAGATTTTATTATTAAGACTTACAAGGATGGTAATAAACAGGGGCGTAAAATGACTCCCGCTCAAGTAGCGATTCGGGTAGCAGCAGAAGCGGATCGGCAGGGATTGACAGAATTTCCTTCTCGGATGAGTGTTTATCGGGTTCTCAACCCCATTATTGAGAAGAAACAGAAAAAGCAAAAAATCCGTAATATAGGTTGGACAGGTTCAACGCTTTCCCATAAAACTCGTGCGGGTTCAACAATAGAAGTCAAGTACAGCAACCACGTTTGGCAGTGCGATCATACCCCACTCGACATCATGCTCGTTGACCGATACGGTAAACCTCTAAGCCGTCCCCGGTTAACGAAAATCACCGATAGCTATTCTCGCTGCATCATGGGAATTTACCTGGATTTTGACTCACCCAGTTCTCAAGTGGTATCTTTGGCTTTGCGTCATGCAATTTTGCCCAAAAAATACAGCCCTGAATTCAAGCTCAATTGTGAGTGGGGAACTTATGGGGTGCCGGAACATCTGTTTACCGATGGAGGTAAGGAGTTCAAATCCGATCACTTGAAACAGATTGCTTTTCAACTCCAGATGGAGCATCATTTGCGCGATCGCCCTTCCGAAGGGGGTATTGAAGAACGTGGGTTTGGAATAATTAATACAGATTTTTTAGCGGGTTTCTCTGGATATCTTGGTTCTAATGTTCAACAACGCCCTCCCGAAGCTGAGAAAGAAGCTTGCCTAACTTTGGAAGAACTTCACCAATTGATTGTCCGCTATATTGTGGACAATTACAACCAAAAAATCGATGCTCGTAGTGGAAATCAAACTCGGTTTCAACGTTGGGAAGCAGGTTTACCTGCGCTTCCGCGATTGATCGGCGAGCGAGAGTTGGATGTTTGCCTGAAAAAACAAACCCGACGGACAATTTATCGAGGAGGATATCTAACCTTTGAGAATATCCGATACCGAGGAGACACTTTGGCTGCCTATGCAGGGGACAACGTAATTTTGCGTTACGATCCCAGAGATATTACAACCGTGTGGGTTTATCGCTTAGACAAGGGAAAAGAAGTCTTTTTAGCACCTGCCAATGCGATGGACTTGGAACGAGAATGTTTATCTCTTGAAGAAGCCAAAGCCGCAAGCAGAAAAATACGGGCCGAGGCGAAGACGATTAGCAACCATTCTATTCTCGAAGAAGTACGCGATCGCGATGCTTTTATCAAGGATAAGAAAAAGAAAAAAAGTGTTCAGCAGCGAAAGAAAGAGGAACAGAAATTGGTTCATCCTTCTCCAGAGCCAATCACTCAACGAGAAGAACCTGCTGTAGAACAAACTCTTTCTCCTGTTAAGAGGCGAGTTTTTGACTATGACCAACTCCGTAGAGATTATGACGGGTAGTTTGTTGAGCGTGTTGAGAGAGGATTTCAAGATTGTTTAATTAAATATTTTTGACCTTGGTGCAGAACTTAAAATATCATGGCAGATGATTTACGCAAATGGATAGAAAATCTCTGGGGAGACGAGCCTCTGACAGCAGAAACCCAAAAAGAACTGGAACGTTTAATCTCTCCCCAGGTGATTGAGCTTGATCATATCGAGAAAATTCATAGTTGGCTCAATGATTTGCGCCTGATGAAACAATGCGGCCGAATTATTGCACCGTCTCGAACGGGAAAATCTGTGACTTGCGACATTTATCGGCTGCTAAACAGACCTCAAAAACGCTTGGGAAGAAGGGATATTATACCCGTTTTATATACGCAAGTTCCGGGGGACTGTCAGTCGGGAGAATTATTATCCTTGCTACTGGAAGAATTAGGCTATGATGAAACCTCGGGCAACGTGACTCAACTTCGCCGCCGCTTACAGAGGTTACTCAAAGAGTCAAAGGTGGAGATGATTATTATTGATGAAGCCAATTTCCTCAACCTCAAAACCTTGAGTGAAATTGCGCGGATTCACGATATTTGCAGAATCTCAATGGTTTTAACTGGAACAGATGAATTAGATAATCTAATAAAAAAAAAGGAGTACATTCACAGGCGATTTGTTGAATGTTATCGGCTCAAAGCCCTAACAGAAAATCAATTCCCTAAAGTTGTTCAAATGTGGGAAGATGATATTGTTAAGCTGCCCGTTCCTTCTAACTTAACAAAGCCAGAAACCTTGAGACGATTGTACGAGAAAACGGGTGGCACAATTGGTCTCTTGGATCGAGTTTTAAGAAGGGCTGCGATTCTTTCATTGAAGAAGGGCAATTCCAAGATTGATCGGGAAACTTTGGATGAAGTTCTGGTTCGATATGAGTAATGAGATATGACTAATCGAAAACCTCAGCTTTTTACGGTTGAACCTCTCAAAGGAGAGAGTCTCAGCCATTTTTTGGGCAGGTTTCAGAGGGAAAATTATCTCAAGCCTGCTCAACTGGGCAAATTAACGGGATTGGGGGCTACAATCTCCCGGTGGGAAAAACTTTATTTGAACCCTTTTCCTCAACCTCAAGAATTGGAAGCATTGGCGGCTATTGTTCAAGTTGAAGTTGACAGACTGATGCTGATGCTTCCCCATCGAGGGATGACCTTACAACCCAGACCGATTTTGTTGTGTGGCGCTTGCTACCAAGAAAACCCCTGTCATCAAATTGTCTGGCAGTCGAAAAATAAGTTTGGGTGCGATCGCCATCAACTGCGTTTATTATCGAAGTGTACCAACTGTGGAACCCCCTTTTCAATTCCTGCTCAATGGATACAAGGAGAGTGTCCCCACTGTTTCCTACCATTCACAACAATGCTAAAATGTCAAAAGCACCTCTAAATACGGCTATGGACTCGACTACCGAAACGTTGGAAAACCCATATTCTCAGTTTCAAGCTGCCTGTTCCAAGATTTACATCGAATTGGTTGACATGGAGTTGACAGTCCAAGCAATGGTATCAAGGTCTGAGTCCAGCGCACCTGAGTATGAAGTGATCGCACCGTCTGAGGTGTCCCAAGAAGCTCAAGAAGGGCTAAAACTTTACTACGATAACGGTGGCCAGAAGACCTGGGTTTTATCGGAAGCTTTAGCGAATGGTCAACCGATTACGAATCAGCAAATTGACGAGATGGTATCATTTTTTAATGATGCGATCGCCAAAAGAAATCAACCCGAATGGAACGATATTAATGCTCCCTTTCAACCTTTGATTTGTTGGAAATTGATGGGAGGGGATTTTGGTAATCTTTGGTCAAGAACAACGAAGGAGTTGTATGTGAGTATCAAAAAGCAATTAAGTCAGCAATAGTTTTATCTTGAAAAAAGTGGCAGGGAGTTGTTAGAAAAACTTTTGATTTCGGAAAATTATTAAGCATCTAAATTAGATGCACTTGGAAAAGTAAAGCTGCAAAATAAAACGGGTTTCGTCTTTCATTGAACACAACACCCGTTATAGGCGATGGGGGAATTTGCGTTGAGATACAGATACTTTAGCTGAAACCCTTGGCTTATCGACTTCTGACTTCTGACTTCTGATTTCTGACTTCCGCGAAGCGGTATTAAGTCCTGGGGGGGACACATACCACACGAAACCCGATAGTGAAGTTGGCGCTGGCGGGGTTATTGATCCTGCGGAACGCGGAGCGGCAGCGGCTTGGATTGAGATCCGAGGAGCCGCCACGAAGGACTCTTGTGTTATATGCAATATATGTAGTTTTTTTATTTTCTGACAACCACGCACGACCATCATCGGGTGCGCCTTCATAATTGTCGTGGAAATTATCTTCGCACCATTCCCAAACGTTGCCGTGCATATCGCACAAGCCAAAGGGATTCGCCACTTGGAAGTAGCCAACCGGAGTAGTTTGTTCTCGATCTTCTCCTTTGGGGCCTCTGCCGTAGGAACCGCTATAGACGGTTTTGCCGCCAAATTCTTGATCCGTTCCACAATAGTTGGCCAGATCTGTGGTGATGGTTTCTCCAAAGTGAAAGGGTGTTGTGGTTCCGGCGCGACAGGCGTATTCCCACTGGGCTTCGCTGGGCAGGCGGTAATCTCTGCCCGTTTTTTGACTCAATCGGGCGCAAAATTCTTTGGCATCAAACCAGGAGACTTGCTCAACTGGGCGACTCCAACGGTCGTAATTTTCGTAGGCATCTTTGAAGCGGGAGGGGTCGGGCTTGAGATCCCGTTCAATCTTTTCAGTAGTTTCAACAACGGCTTTCCACTGACCCTGGGTGATAGGATAACGCCCCATAAAAAATTCTGAAATGGTAACTTCGTGTTGACGGCCTTCATCTTCGGAGCGTTCCAACTCATCCTCAGTCGAACCCATGAGAAACCTTCCTGCGGGAATTTTCATCATTGCCAGTTCAACATTATTACCCAACATTTCGACATAAAACTGGGCTTGTCCCGTTTGCTTGCGAATTGTTATTTTTGCCATTTTGAAGTCAGAAGTCAATTTTGAAGTCAGAAGTCAGAAGTCAGAAGTCAGAAGTTAAGAGTTAAGCTGTTACACATCTAAAATTACACGACACCCAACACCCGTTTGAAGTCAGAAGTCAGAAGTCAGAAGTCAGAAGTCAGAAGTCAGAAGTCAGAAGTCAGAAGTCAGAAGTTAAGAGTTAAGCTGTTACACATCTAAAATTACACGACACCCAACACCCGACACCGATCTCTACAATGCAGTTTAAATGCACAACAGCTTAGGAGTCAGAAGTTCTAGATTTATTCTTTGAGTTTTTTGAGAGTTGTCACTAATATTTTAATGATTTCTTCGGTTTCTTGGGTCAGTCCTTTGAACTTTTCTAATGATACCAGTTCTGCTTCTACGATAACTTCCAGCCAGAATCGCGTTTCTCTTGCTTCCTTAAGAGCAATTTCATATTTACTAATAAAATCTCTTTTAGATTGAGCGGACTGAGCTTCACTGCAACTTGTTGATTACTCACACCATCCGCCAACATTAATCTTTCTCCCTAATTCTATCTCATTACTTCTGACTTCTGACTTCTGACTTCTGACTTCATCTAGATTGTCCTTCTAACCAAGTGCAAGCTTTGACTATTCTAACCGCAAACTTTTTGGTTCTTTCCTGAATAGAAACTTGTTGATTACTCACACTATCCGCCAACATTAATCTTTTTCCCCAATTCTATCTCATTACTTCTGACTTCTGACTTCTGACTTCTGACTTCAATTGAGTTTCGGAGTTTGTGGGTGTCGCCGTGACGCAGGTGCGCCTCCCAACTTTGCATTCGCTGTTTTAATTTTTCCAGGGTAAGAGAACCCCGTTTGTACTCTTTCTGCATGGTTTTTAGCCTCAGCCTCCCCCGTCTCAAGTTATCGTTGCGAACCCGAATTTTCTCGGGAAATACTCTAAATCCCACGAAGTTTGCCCCGATGCGCGTTTCAAACAGTTGGCTTTTTATAGGATGAATTTTCAAGCGCAAACTTGCCAGATTTTCTTCGATTTTTTGTCGGGCTTCTGCTAACATTTCGCGATCGCCTGCAAAGAGCGCAAAGTCATCAACATACCTCAAATATTTCTGAACGCGCAGTTTTTCTTTTACAAAATGGTCGAAGCTATCGAGGTAGAAATTTGCTAAGAACTGACTGGTTAAATTTCCGATGGGCAAGCCTTTTCGTCGCACTACCGGAGTTAGCAAATCATCCCCCGGAAAATACTCGATTACGGGGTCTTGGGGGTTGCTACCATCAATTATAGTATCGATTAGCCACAGGGTATCTTTACACTTGATTTTGCGCCGGATTTGGGCTTTGAGTATTTCGTGGTCTATGCTGGGAAAGTATTTGCGAATGTCGCACTGCAATACATAGCTGCTGGAACGGGCAAATTGGGTGAAGCGTTGCAGCGCTCGGTGGGAACCGTAGCCTACTCGGTTGGCGTAGCTATCCCGAATAAATGACCGCTCTATCCGGGGGACGATAACGTTGCAGAGGGCGTGGTGAACAACCCGATCTCGGTAGGGTGCGGCCGAAATTAACCGGGGTTTGGGGTCGTAGATTTCAAAGGTTTTGTAGGCTCCGGGGCGGTAGGTTTTGTCTGTTAATTCGGTTTGGAGTTGAAATAAATTTGGCTCCAGGTTATAGTTGAATTCCAGTACGTTTTCTCGATATCGTTTGCCTTTTTGGGCGAGACGGGCGGCTAAATTTAAGTTCTCCCAGGCGAGAATTTCTGACCAAAGGTTTCCGTACCGCTTCATCCTATCTGTTTACCCCCTCTGCTGCTTGATCCATCCGCCTAGATCGTACCCTATTGCGCCGATTTGTTTGTTGATATATTCATAACGCTGTCCGGAAATGAGTTGAAAATCGTACAGCAAACGGGTTTGATATCGGATTATATCGAGTTGAATGTTAATACTTTCCAGGTGTTCTAATTTTTCTCCCCTGCTGAACCGGGCGCGAATTAATTTTTCCAGCAATTCATAGAGGTTGTTGATGATGCGATCGCCCAAACTAAATCGGTGATCCCTCGGCAAGCGATTCAAAATCGGAACGTACCACTTGATTAAATCATAGGTCTTCTGAATAATGGGCAGTTCGTTCATATTTTTTAACTTGAACTAAACATCAATATCTCCTCAAATTTTCGACTCGCCAAAGGCGAGCATCCCGGAGGGCAAGAGGGCAAAGGGCTAAGTCCTGGGGGGGACGCACACCACACGAAACCCGTTATAGTCGTCGACGTTGCCGGGGAAAGTGTCGATGCGGTACGCGGAGCGGCAGCTCCCTGGATTGTCGTTCCAGGAGCCGCCACGCCTAACCCTTGGGCGATCATCCTCTAAGGCGTTGATTAAAAAATCATTATCAAACCTTTGATAGAAACCGTCGCCATTTTTTTCGTCCCAGACCTGACCGTTGCGAGCGTTGCCTTCATAGTTATTATGCCAGGGGTCGGCACACCATTCCCAAACGTTCCCGTGCATATCGTACAGGCCAAAGGCATTGGCAACCTGAAAACTTCCTACGGGGGTGGTTTCATCTCGATATTGTCCTTCTAGCCCCTCTCCGTAGGTGTAGTTGCCGTTATAATTCGCCAAGTCGGTTGTAATCGTTTCTCCAAAGTGAAAGGGGGTTGTGGTTCCGGCGCGGCAGGCATATTCCCATTCCGCCTCGCTGGGTAGCCGATAAACTTGTCCGGTGTACCGGGAGAGTCGGGCGCAAAATTCTACCGCATCGTACCAGGAGACACTTTCAACGGGTCGATTGTCCCCTTTGAACGTTGAAGGGTAGGGGTTGAGGTCGCGCTGGATTTTCGGCACGCTGGTGGCGATCGCTCTCCATTGGGCTTGGGTAACGGGATATTTTCCCATAAAAAACTCTGAAACGGTAACTTCGTGTTGGGGGCTTTCATCTTCGTGGCGTTCGGGTTCATTTTTTGGAGAACCCATCAGAAATGTACCACCCGGAATTTGCACCATCTCCAATTCAACCCCATTGCAGTCTTCGGTAAAATATTGATTTTGTCGATCATCAAAGTGAATCCTTAAGCTAGGTTGAGAGTCCCACCGTTCTATGACTTGTCGGGCATTGTTTTTATTGACTGTTTCACCCAGAACCTCTGATAAAATTTTCCAAAGCTTTCTCCCGACACGAAGTAAAGAATTTCTAGAGTGGGGTGTTGATCCTGCTATTTCGTTATAGGTTTGATTGGCAAATGTTCCCTTTAAAATAAGCTGTTGAGGTTCATTCAAATGTTGTCCCGTTTTCTGAAAAACTTCCCCATCCAAAATTTTTATCAGATCCTCGGGGTTTGATGGAGTAGAGGGATTAACTTTTTCTATTCGCGCAACTTGGAATTTAAAGGGCTTTAGGTTAATCCCAGAAGGGGTGCTAGGCTCATCCTCAATCGATACAGTTGCAATTTTAAATTCAAGGGTTTGTAGAGGTGGAAAGTTTTCAATTGTATTACTCCTACTTTGATTGCGTAGTTCTTCGGCAAAAACCGCGTATTCTCTTCCCAAATTTTCTAAGACTTCTGCTGCGACTTGAGCGAAGGGTAATAGTTTTTCCTGTTCTGACCCAGTTAAGTTTTTGTATTTTGATAGAAATGCAGGAAAGTCCTTAATTGATGAATCTAAATTTTCGGCGACATATCTCGATACTACATCTAACACCTCTTCAGTTTTTTCTAAATGAATCGCCCGATTGAGTAGTTTTCTAACCTTTGGTACAAAATCATACTGGGGAGGCTCATTGTTCTCTAAAACATTGGTTCGCCGGATCATTCCACTTAGAAATACTTCGGCTACATTAACAGGCGTTGATTGATTGGGCAAGAATATTTTTTGAATGAGATTAATGACAGGTAAACTCACGGGTGCTGCTGCCATTAATCCGGCTAATCGTTGTGCCGTAGGTGAAGCGGTTGCCAAAAACCGATCTACTAGGTTTTCGGGTGATACTTTCTGGGGTTCATCGGTTTCTGCCGCTTCTATTTGTTCGCTTACGAAATCGAGATCCAGAACAAATCCCGGTGTTTCGGTATTTCCACAACCTGCTATAACTTTTGCCCATTTTGCGAGTGACGAAGCCTCTAGAGTAACAACAGGCAACTTCAAGATTTGTCTTTCTTTAATGTCTTCTTCCTCTTTAATTTCTGCCCAGAGCGACGGCAACACTAAATCTGAGTTCGGTACGCCAGGGTTAAAGGCGCCCAATGGCAATTTGTAGCCGAAACCTAGCTGACTGCTTTGCCATAATCTCTCCGGAAAAAGCTGCACGATAGCTGTGGGAACCTTTTGTGACCAATTTTGCAACCATCGGTAAATTGTTTTTTGCTTCCAGATACCAGAGACACAATCACTGACAACTAAAATTAAACCTCGTCCATTACTGTGAATGAGTTCTCGATAGTGATGCTGACAGCGACTTTTTTGACCATCTTTCTTCCGTCTCGTTAGTTGTAATTGCTGAGTTTCTGTACTTGATAAATTCCACGCTCTGAGGGTGCGAAATGCTCCCTGATTCTCCAACAGTTTTTGGAATTCATCAATGGTTTCTGTCCAAATAAATGAAGAACGAGATTCTTCAACGACTAATTCTAGATCCAGCCACCGTTCAGGTTCAGGTTGAGCCACAGGTAGCCAAATATTTTGTTCTACAATGCGGGTAACAGTGGCTTCAGCATCAAGAATTGTTCTCATTGTAGAAGGAACTTTCCGCATCAGGGGTCGCAAAGCTCTACCGATGGACAGTTTATTTTGCAAAGCGGGAGCCGCTGGCGCTTGAAAGGGTGAACTTTCGGCGCCGGTTTCATTCTCTGATTTTCCTGGGGGGCTTGGATCTTGAGAATAAAGGTTGAAAGTTGATTCTGTCTGCGTTTGCTGTTTTTCTGAAGTAGACGGAGAACTTGAATTTGTCTTCGATGGGGGATTTTTTTGGCTCGAATTTTGTGAGTGATTGGGTTGTTCTTTCGGGATTTTAGGTTCTACAACACCCATTTGTAAAGCCAACCAAATTGCATCAATGATGTCTTCATCACTCAGTTCTAAACGTTCTATTAACCCACTCAGTTCTAAGTGAGAAAGTAAGCGTTCAATGGCACGATGACAAGAGAATTCATTCATCTTCTTCTGTCTGACCTAAATCTTTAAGAAGTTGTTTGATCAGTCCATCTTTTGTAGATACTCGTCCTTTTGTTACCATAAATAGGGCATTAAGAAGTTGATCGTTTGCCAATGTTTCTGTTTTCCGATTTTCTATAAATTGGTCAACTAGGGCATCGAGATCTTGATCGGTTAATTTTTCAGAATTTTCTGCAATACCAATCTCCTTCCCTAACTGAGCCGCAATAATTTTAACTAAATGCGGTTTTTCAGGTTCTTTCATTGTTAAACGCAAACATCGTCTCAAAAACGGTGGCGGAAAATCTCGCTCTCCATTACTGGTTAAAAGCACAAAAGGAAAGGCGGTGCAGAATATGCGTCCTTCAGAAATATCTGCACTAATATCGGCAGTGTAAGCCGTGCGGACTGAGGCGGTTTTTACTTCTTTTTTTATTCTCACAAGTTCGGGAATTTTAAAGCTTCCTTCTTCAAAAATAGTTAAAAGATCGTTGGGGAGATCAATGTCACTTTTATCAATTTCATCAATCAACAAAACGCGGGGTTTGTCCGAAGGCAGCAAAGCCGTTCCTAAAGGCCCCAAAGTAATATAATTTTCAATACTTCTGAGTTGCTCTTTGAATCGTTTTTTTCGTTCATCAGGCGAAAGTTGTGAAAAGTTCGGGGGTTGCTGTTCCTTCTCTTCTTGTAATCGTTGTAGTCTGGCGATCGCATCGTAGTTGTACAGTCCATCTTTTAGCGTTGTTCGAGTTGTAATCGGCCAATACAAGACTTCTCCTAGTTTTAACTCTTTTGCCACTGCATAAGCTAACGAGGATTTCCCTGTCCCCGGTCTTCCCGTAACTAATAATGGTCGCCGCAAGTACAAAGCCGCATTCACCATTTGAATTTCTTCCTCTCTGGCTTGGAAGGTTTCTCCTCTGATTTCGCGCCGACTTTCTCCCGAAGTGATATCTTGACCGAATGGCCGCCAATTCGGAGGCTCTGGTAATTTCCAATTATCGTGAGGTTCGCTATTTCCGGTAAAAATTTTCCAATCATTCATAGCAATTTATCATAACTTGTTTTCAGTCAAAGCTTGTTCTGGTGGTATTATATTGGGGTCATCCCAAAGCAAACACAAATGACGACCAATATGATTTTCAGGGGGTTCACAATCCATAGCTTCTACTCTTTTTGATTTTACTTGGTTTGGTAGTGACTGTAGATAGCTATCTTTAAGAAGTTCATCTAGGACTGTCTGGTTGTTAATCTGAGGGAGTTGTTGTCGAATCCATAAGGCTAAAGGAACTGCTTTTCGCCAAAGTAAAGTTCCCGGCTCTTTTCCCTGAAAAACTGTTGTTATTTTTATAGCGATCGCTTGTTGATCTTGTGTGACTTTCTTTTGTAAGCTTCTGCAATTTACGCTATCTCCCAAAATAAAAATTTCCTCGGCAGGTTGAGCTAATTTAGACTTCAAAATCTCTCTTTTTTGATACCACCTAACCCTAGCTGGAGTATTGCCTTTTAATCTTTCTGAACACCGCAACAAAACTTCGTAATCTTCACCAATTGTTGTCATGTAGTCTTCGTCTTCATCCTCTTGCCAACTTTCCCACCAGTCAACCGCATGATTCATCAGTTTTGCAGGTAAAAAAATATGAATTTGTTCGAGGTCTTTTGAACACTCCTCTAAACTTTGAGAAATTAAATCTTTTAACAGTGCCGGGATATTTTTTAACGCTTCATCTGTTTGTATTGTATTATCTTGGTTGTTGAATTTAAGTCGTTTATAATTAGATGAGGATTTTTTAACATTGTAGTTCAACCAGGCTTCAACACTATAGCTTCCTTCCAGCTCTTGAATTACAATAAAAAGACCCGGAACATATTCCTCCTCTTGTTGTTGTTCTCGCTTTAATTGTTCAAGTAATTTATTACATTCTTCGATATTATTTTCTATCCACCTACTTAAGTCTTGTTTGAGTTTACAATTTATCTTTGGATTTAAAAATAAGTGACCGATAAATTTTTCTATACAAGTGTAATTTTCTTCCTGGCGAGGCAATTGTAAACTGTTAATCAACTCTTTTAATGATGCAGGTGATTCCGGATCAATTAAATATTTAGGTAAAGATAATCTATAGGCTTTTTTAATTTGATATTTTTCTTGATCATAGTAAGGTTCGATATTTTTTATGACCTCCTCTATGCTAAAATTTTGACTTTGTTTGTTTAGGTCTTCAAGCTCTTTCTCTATTCTATTTATATCTTCGCCTAATTCCTCTAATTGAGCTTCGAGACTATTTCTTTCTGCTGGATTCGTTTCTCTCCTATATTTGCGAGCAACATCTTCATAATCTTGTCTACGAGCTTCTAACTCGGCTTCCAAACTTTTTTTTTGAAGTCTGATATATAATAATTCCTTCATTACATGAACTGATTTAACTCTTTTTCAATCCGCTCAAGATCTTCGCCTAATTCCTCTAATTGAGCTTTGAGGCTATTTTTTTCTGCTGGATTTGTTTCTCTCCTATATTTGCGATTAACACCTTCATAATCTTGTCTACGAGCTTCTAACTCGGCTTCCAAGCTTTCTTTTTGAAGCTGCTGCGCCAAAGTTAAGGATTTGGAAAAATTGGAACTTTTTGGAACCTCAGTCTTTTTTGATCCTTCCTCTTCTGAATGAGCAAAAAGTTGTCCTCCTTCATTATCCTGCCAACGCAAATATAATACCGGACGATACCACTGGTTTCCTTCAATTCCGATTGCACTCTGTCCATGTTTTAATGCAACCGCCAACGGTTTTTTTTCTCCAAGAGAGCGGTAAAAATATTCGGAAAAAGCACAAGCAGCATCTACACGAATAGAATACTGCATGGCGACAACTGCCGGAATACCTTGACCAATCAGATTTTGTGCCACCCCATTGAAAACACTCTCACTCGAACGAGACATCCCACTTCTGCAAGCACTGAGAACGATCAAAGCTATTCCCGGTTCTGAGTTGGGTTGTTCTCGACGTTGCGAATTTCCTAGCAGTTCGCCCAGTTCTTTAGCACTTACAAAGTCAGCCGTTCCATCGGTTTGTTCAAAAACCAAATAACCTTGGGGGTGTCCCAAAGCAGCACCGCATTCGCACTGAGTTTTATTCTGTTTATAGGCTTTCCTGCACCGAGGTTCGTTACAGCGCTTACCCCAAAAACCGTGACCATCAAAATGCAAGATATGAGGATTTTGTTGATTTTGGCATTCGAGCAACCGAGTTCGCAGCGTGTTGAGAGTGGGAGGATTTAGAGTTTCTAATTTAACTTTTTCTTGCTCTTGAGCTTTTTGCAATCCACGAATAATTGCTTCTTTTTCCCCGGAAGATAAAGGGTTTAGGTTCAGCCTTTCATCCCCAGCACCCGACGAAATTAACAATATATTTGGTCGTTCAACGGGGGGTAAGTTGGGGCGAGGACTGCCATAGGCAATATAGCGGGAAAAAGTTGTTCCTTGATGTGCTAAAAAGCCATAATCATTGTGAAGTAACTCCCAAGGATAATCGGTTAACGGAAGATATTTAGGGCCATCTTCGGGAAAATTAAACTGAATATGCAGCCAAGTATTACTGCGTTTAGCTTCTGCGACTGCGGTTTCCATGCGGTTCTGAATCTTTTGACCCAGTTTTTCGTAAAGTCTACGTCCTATCACCTCCAGATAGTTGGGCTTAAAATTGGTTTTATCTTTGAGTAAAAGCTTCTCATTGATTAACCAATTTTGCTCGGATTCATCAAAATTATCCGGTTTAAAATCGGTCAATTCTAATATCTTAGTAATTGTGAAACGCCTGTCTTTAATTTCCGAGCTTTCATTCTCAAAAAAAGGTAGAGATGGTTCGTAATGAGCTTCCCCGGATGAACCTTCTACAGTAACTTTGAAACGGTGTGGGTTTCCTTCAATTGGATAGAACCTCACTTGCAGCAGCTTCATTTATCTGTTCCCCAATTACTCACCCAGGTCTTCGTTCAGGTTACTGTCATCATCCCCTTTGAGAAGACCTCCAACAGCATTTTCTGCGATCGCTCGTCTTTGATCCGGATGCAAAGCTTCGTACCACTTAATCAGACGTTCCTTATCAAAAAGTGGAGATAACTTCACTTTCACTTTCTGAATTTTTTCTTGACTGACATCGCCACCACCTTCACCACCAATTTCCCCTCCAGTTCCCCAAACATTAATTTTGATACTTCCCTTACCGCTCCCTTTACCCGTTCGTTTGGCTGTAACTTGTAATTCCAGTTCCACGGACTCAACAAATAGAAAAGGAGCATCTTTATCCTTTCCAGGCGTTACCGAAAGTAGGTCTTCCTTCACCTGTTGAATAAATTCAGCCAGTTCTATTGAGTCTTTCTCATCTTTGGACATCAGTTTTGCCTTAGCCTCCTTACTTTTCTCTCACCACATCAAAAAAGTGATGCTAAATCTCCCCTTGAATACAAGTACCCGCGCCCCCAGTCGATTTGACCCAAAAACGGGAGTATTTACAGCATTATAGCTAAAATAAGAGTACATTTTCTGAACTTGATGATCGTGTCAAAAATTTATTTTAAGAAGCAACGCTTAACCGTCCAATTACCAGTAGAAGTAATCGAGAGAGCCAGAAATTCGGTTTATTGGACACCCAGCTTAACCCTTGCCGGACTGGTAGAAGAAGCTTTGGAGAATTGGATTAACCAACTTGAAACGGTACATGGCGAGCCTTTTCCCCAGCGTTTGGGAGAACTTAAGACGGGTAGACCAATTAAGTTATGAGCTTTTTCTATGATTGACACTTGATAATGAATTGTGTTCTAAATTCTTGATCTCTATTCGAGATTTAGCACCAGTTAAAATTAGGTTTTCATCACTTTATTAACTGAGTAAATAGCCGTTGATAAAATTTCAGCAGCTTGTTCAATTTCCTCGTCGGTCGTCAACTTACCAATTCCCATTCTTAACGCGCCCTCTACCAACTCAGAAGGTAAGCCCAAAGCTTGCAGGACATGGGAAGGTGCCTCTACACCCGACGAACAAGCAGCACCCCTAGAAATGGCTAATTTTGAACGCACTCTGGCAATAATGGCACTGTTAGGAATGCTGGGGACTGAGATGTGGAGGTTTCCCGCCAAACGGCAGTCCGTATCTCCATTGATAACTAGATTTGGAATAGCATCGGACAAAAGCTTTTGGAGTCGATCTCGCTTGGCTGCTATCGCCAATTCATCTTGTTCCATCTCCAGCTTTCGCAACCGACACGCTTCTCCGAGTGCAACGATTCCCGGCACGTTGAGAGTTCCCGATCGCATTCCTTTCTGATGTCCGCCCCCGTAGAGAATGGGTTTTAGGCTATGTCCTTTCTGCACCACCAACGCCCCCACACCTTTTGGCCCGTAGAGTTTATGAGCGGAAATCGCAAGATAGGTAATTCCCCACTCTGCAAAATTAATCGGAATTTTACCAACAGCTTGGGAAGCATCGCAAAGGAACGGAATGTTATATTTTTGGGCAATCTGGCCAATTTGTTGAATTGGATAAATATTACCAATTTCATTATTAGCTGCCATAACGCAGAGTAGAGAAAGACCGCCAGCGCAAATTTTATCTAAATATTCGAGGTCAATTTTTCCTTTAGAATCAACTAGAATGGAAATCACTTCTGCAAGCCCTTTTTTGGCAATTTCTTCGCAGGTATCTAAAACAGCTTGATGTTCAACAGTTGTTATAGCGATTCGAGGTAATGTTTGAGATTTTCTATTAATTAATTTATCAATAATCCAGTTGAGGATTCTTTTGAATATAGATTTTTTAGCTAATATTTTATTTTTGCGCTCATTTCTTTGCTGATTATTCCGATCAAGGCTGCCGAAAATAGCAAGATTAATACTCTCCGTTGCTCCTGATGTCCAAACAATCTCTTTGGGGGAAGCTCCAATTAAATCTGCAACATGAATTGCAGCCTGATTAACGGCTTTTTCAGCTTCATCTCCATATTCGTGATCGATACTGCTGGCATTTCCAAATGCTGTGGTCATATAGTAAAGCATTCGTTCCGCCACTCTTGGATCAATTGGAGTGGTTGAATGGTAGTCTAAATATATTACGTTGTTATTTTTATTACTACTCATACACAAAACTATTTAGCTTCTACATGAATATCTCGACCAAACTGTCTAAACTCATCGTCTAGATAATATAATGAGTTGCGAATTCCTTGGCGCAACTTTTGAGCAGGTTCTAAGCAGTCTCGCTGGTAATCCGTCAAGGTTAAATCAAGGTGAGGATAAAGAAGTTTAAGAAAACCGGCCGATGATTTTAAAATTGAATTTTGATCGCGCACTGAAACATTTTCAAAATGTGTGTGTTCTTGAACATAAGAGAAAAAACTATGTTCATAGCGTAAAGAAAGTAAGACTTCTCCAAAAAAGTCCATCTTTAATCCTACTTGTGTTGCAGCCATTTCTCTGCGGAATTTAGGAATTTCCCAACCGGGGATAATACCAGCAAAACGATCTAAAAATGCAGTTTCTGAAAAGAATATAGGTAAATTCTTAATAAGATTTTCCTGATGTCGTGGTTTTAAATATTCATCGAGTTCAATATTGGCAAGCATTACAAGAGAGCAGTCACTAGAAATATCTGCGAAGCCAGAACGGTTATATCGACCATTAGCGAGATAAGTTTTTAAAACACCAATGACTTCATCAGGATTGTCAAAAGTGAGACTTTGAACTTCGTCTAAAACCAAGACATCATTCCGCCCCAGCAGCCCAATTTCCTTCGTTTTTCCATTGACAAATAATTGGGCGGGGGTAACTTTTCCTCCACCAATAACTGTGACTTTACTGCTGATATTTTCAAAGACAAAACTTTTACCTGTACCTTTAGGGGCAAGTTCTATAATATGAAAATTGGGTTCGACTAAAGGTAAAAGACGAGCTAAAATCCAAGTTTTTGCTTCGCTAGTGTATTTAGAATGTTCGGGATTAAATCCCATCGAACAAAACAGTAAATCCTTCCATTGTTCCGTATTAAATTGCCTTCTACATTCTGCATAAGCTTGTAAATTAACTTCAGAATACTGAAAAGGTTCAAAATCGAGAATTTCTACTGTTCCATCGGGTTGTAAGCCGAGTAAAATTTTTCCCCATAAACCGTGACGGAGTAGCTTTCTATGCTGGTTGATTAAATGAGTTGAGATTGAACAATTATTTAAGTTAAGAATTGGAACTCTAGCAAAAGGTTCAGGTATAGTTTTTGAATTTTGTTCTAGAATAACCCGAGCTTGCATCAAAGCAATTAACTTTACAGTTTCTCCTTGAGATAGATTAAACTGAATTTCATTGCGATCATCTTTACGAGGAAAAGCTTTTTTAACAAATGTACTAACTTTATCTAATTCTGCTTGAGTGAGATTACCTGTACCTGGAACAATTTTATCCAATAGCCATTCTGCTACAAAACTAGGAACACCAACGGCTGTGAGTCCGCTAGAAGGAAGTCGGGCTTTATCAATACAAAGTGTTCCAAAAGTTTGGCGAACTAATTCATTTTGATAACCCGTTAAATTAGAGGAATTCATCAATATCTAGTCCACTACTAAAAATTTGTTTAACAATAAGGCTTGATTCTAATATGTTCGCTTTATCAGTTTCAGCATTGGTGTATTCAAACGTAAGGTAGCCAGAAAGTTTAATACTTTGTTCATTGACTTGGGAAGGCAATTCTGGAAAAGCTGGAATTGGAAGGTTGAGAACTTGTTTTTCATTTGCTGAAATAGTATGGAGCAAAGGGTATCCCTTTTGAAAAGTAGGTAGTTCTTCAATATAAAGCCATAAGTTTGTTATGGAAATTGAGTTAGGGTTGTCTATCGTAACTTTAATTTGTCCAGGTTCTCTGGGTTTCCCTTCTCCCCAACAAGAAACAAAAATAGGAAGTCGCTGAGTACATTGACGCAATACTGAAAAACCAACGATAACTTCTTCTGGAAATAAACCACCATGAGAGCCTATGACTTGTTTTTCTTTAGTGTAGCTGAAAGCGTTGACTGTAGCCGAACTGCGAACAATGCTAATGTCATGGGGAAGATCATAGCGATCGCAGTCTAATACAACAAATCGAGAATCATCAGTTTTACCGATTCCCATTCTACCCTTTGCTTGCAGTTCTGATGGACAAGCAGACAGAAAGTTAGATAAGCCCAAGATTTGACCGTGATCGCTAGCGATCACAACAGTTAGGTTCTCAGGTTGAGGATGTTGTTTAATACAGTGATGAATTTCACGAGCAATTTGTTCTAAAATTGAAGGACGCTTTACTTGATAAAAGTTAAGCCAATCAACACGATCATGATATAATTCATCAAGCTTGGTAGTATCCCAACAATAAAGTAAATGTTTGTTTGCTTTTAGATCTTGATATAGACTGTCCATTTGTGTATCCGTGTACCGTTTTCCCTTCCCTAATTTTTCAAATACTTTACTGCAATTATTTGTCCAATCTAGCGATTTTGGTGTTTTTTGAGCATAAAGTCCCCATTTTGCGTATTCAGTTTTTGTAGGTAAAAGACTAAACCGAGGTTGAATTTCGGTTTCAAGGTTTAATCCATAAGAATCTTTCAAGTAAGATAATAAATCCAGGTGATCTAGCCATCCTAAACCATCTATAACAACCCAAAAAACTGGATTTTTATTGCATAAGTTTAGAGTATGCTCGGTAACGTTATAGTTGAGCAAAGAACTATTTACAGGAGCAACTTTTAACTGAGGATAATATTCCAATAACCATTCAATAAAACTATCAGCAAGATAATCACTAAATTTTTCCGATGTTGATACTTGCTGTAGCATAATCTCCCAACGTCGAAACGGTAAATATTTTTGCGTTACCCAATTAAGCGTTTGCTCGGGTGTTGCAGATAAAGGTAAAGGCTCGGGTTTAAGTGGTGGCTGACAATTATGAAGATGTTGTTTTTGCTCTTGATTAAGATAGTTTGCTAGTCGCTTTTCTCTATTGTTGATAATCCATTTTTGCCGATTAGAAAGAACTTGATAAGCTACATTAGCAACCCGTTTCATATCAGCTTGTTTTGAAGGAATAAGCTCGTCAAGAATTTTGCACTCAGTTTTATAAAGTTGCTCTTGCCAATAACGCTCAAATTCTACAGACAACCAATTTGGAACAGGATTAGGAAAAACATCAATTTCGTGAACTTGAGGCTCTGCAATTCCTAACCATTGCCTTAGTAACTGAACTTTATTATCAGTTTGGTAATAGGAAGAAAGATTTGAATTTTTGCGTTGATGTTGCCAAACTTTTTCTAATGGTTGATACTCAGCACTAACTTGAATACTTAACCAAGCTGCAAGGTTTTCTTCAGAAGGTTCCTTTTGCCAAAGGTCGTTTTGAGTTTGTTCTGTTAAGTAATCTGCAATGGCAGTTTTTCTGGGATAGCGGCTTAATTGAGTAGCAAGGTTGAGTCGCTGTTCATTTGTCCAGTAATCAGGAATAGGTACAGAACCAAAAATAGATTCTAGCTCAATGCAAGGATCTTTTTTGATCTCTAGGATCGCATCAGTTTTATTCCATACCCGCAGCCATTCTTGAGACCAATCACAAAGTTGCTTTGCATTAGATCCTTTTCCTGTTACCCAGTAGCGCCCTGGCAAAACAAAAAATGACTTTATCCATTCAACTTCAGTTTTTATTACCGTGTAACCCTGGGGAATATCATACAGTCCAGTGGGATCTAATACAACTGTGAAGTCACTAGAAGCAAGATAATTAATCATTAGTCTCCTCTAATTTAATATTTAACAATTGGGTAAGTTTTTCATAAATACTTTGACGTTGAAGCAGAGGAAGTTGGCAAAACATTGTAATAATTTTATTCGCCTGGTCTTTATTCTGCTCTTCTTGACATTGGCGTTTTATTAAGTTTAATGATTCTTGATTGGCAGAGTTTAAAAATTCTATATATTGAGAAGTTTCATTTTGAATTTTAGCTAATAACTGATTTGCAACTTGCAGTTTTTCTGTATCATCAAGTAACGGATATAGTTTTGTTACTTCTTGCTGCAAACCTTCTAGCCAAACAAAAGCTTGAGATTGTTGGTGTTCTCGAAGAGTATTTTGGGTGCTTTCAATCTCCTGATAAAAAGTATCAAATAACTCTTCGGTTATTGGGGTGAGAGCATCGGACGTTCGCTTCCAACCGATCAACTTGTCTAAACATTCCTGGCAAGATTTAATGGTAGAGTGAGAAATAGAAGAAGTAATCTGTAGAATGTCAATTGCTTGTCGAATGTTATTTTTAAGTGTTTTATAGCGTTCTTCTTGTACTGAACCTAAGTACAAAGATGAAATTTCTAGAACCTCTTCTAGAAGCTGTTGGGCTGTCGCAATATTGCTTAAAGATTGCAGTCTGTTTTCAAACTCTGCTAAATTTAGAGTTAAACTTCTTATTTTTTTCCGGATATTTTCTTTTGTAGTTATAATTCGGGATTTTATTTTATCCTCCAATTCTTTATTTTCTACACTGTTAAAACTCTCAATATCAGCCAATAACTTGGTTAATTCAGCAAGCCTTGTTACCCGATTTGCTTCAGAATCCCAGCGTTCAATTTGCTCAATTATTGATCTTCTAGAAGCAAACTTTTTCTCTGTCTTCTGATAATTATCGTATTCATTAGATTGCTGAAAAATTATATCAAGCTTGATATAATTCTCTTCTAATTTCTTAAACTCTTTTAAACTATCAATTTTTTCAAGGTAATTACTTTGAGCTTCAAGATTGGCTTTATGATTGAGAATTGTTTGTTTTAATTTTTGAATATGATTCTCAATTTCTACTTCATGGTCTTGAATATAGAACAGTTCACTTTTCAATTTTTCTATTTGTTTGATTCTTTCTTCGCATTGAAAAACGTTCAAATTATTGTCAAATTTAAACTGACGAATGCTTTGAAGTATTTTTAAATCATTATCTTTTATCTTCAACTGTTCTTGTTCTTCTGTTAAGTCTTTATAATCAACTTCTAGGTTCTCAATAGCTTGATTAATATCAGTCTGAATTTCTTGAAAATCTTCTGATTTTTGTAAAATTTTTGTGATTTCATTTAAACGATTTTTAAGCTTTTCATATTCATCTAGACGAGGGAGTTTATTACTTATGCTATTCTTAATTTTTTCCAAAAATGTTATTTTACTTTGAGACTTAATATCTTCAAGTTGTTTTTGGTACTGTTCTAGAGAACTTACCTCCAAGTGACTGGTTTGTAAACTACTTAAGGTGATTTCTTGATACACAGAGAAAGCTTCCGATATCTTTGAGAAGGGTAAATCACGAATTCGTTGAAGCTTATCTTGAACTTTAGAAAGTTCTGAACGCAGTATTTTCTCTGCATCGCTTTGCTGTTGAATTACGGACAACTCTTCTGTTAGTTGAGTTTGAAGATATTGAATTCGAGAACTACTTTCTGGTTCAGTAAATCGATTAGCTTGACTTTCAATTTTTCTAATTAATTCTACAATTTCACTGGGGGAGGTCACAACAGCTAACTGTTCTTGCCAAGCATCTAGCTGTTCATTTAATTCTTGATACTTAATATTTATCTCCTTGATAATTTGCTGAATTTCAATTAGAGAAATGGTTTGAGGAAGAGAAATCATTATTAACTCAATTTCTGATTGAGCCTCAGTAAAATCATGCTGAGTTGAATTTTGATTTAAGTTTTGATAAAGTTCCTGAATTTTTTTAAGAGATTCATCAGTTTGAGCTTTTTCTTGAAGTTTAAGTTTGGAGTTTTCAGACCTATTCTTAGCAGATTGTAAGGTTTCAATCAAGTGTTCTGGAAGTCCAGAAACTTCACTAATTTTTTGTATATATTCTTCTGCTTTATTTATACATATATCACATTCTTCAATCGTATTTAGAGATTCTGAACCTTCTCTAAAATCTGATACTAGCTTGCTAATTTTGTCGAATAACGCTTGTTTTGCTTGCGTATAGCGATTTTGCTGTTCTTGGGTCGGTTGAACTGAGATTCCATCGGAGGAGGTTTGAACACTTGGAGAAAAGGGAAGGAATTTAGGATATAACTTCAGTAAACTGTTCAGATCTGTTGACTTAGATAAGTCTTCTACTTCTACTATGACAGCAAACCCATCATCAATTTCCTTCACTTTATTAGTGATTTGTTCTTGCTGTTGACGAAGTTTTGAAGTTTCTGTTTGATCGGCTTCACCAGAATTAAGAAACTCAGTTATAGCTTGTAAATGCTGTTGCGCTTTGTTGTAATCTATCAATGAATCAAGAAGTTCGGGAACTGTTAATCGTTCACGACGGATCAATTTTGCTCGATGAGTGACAATCCATTTTTCAACGAAGTCTTTAGGTTTTTTAAAAATGTCAGTATTAGCCCAATCTTGTAAAGGAAGAGTTAGTATAGAAACTGGACTTCCCTTTTTGACTAATACTGTACTTGCCCCTTTCAAAACTATCTCTTTACGATGGTAAGCCATCCATGAAACTATCAAAACAGTGAACACATAATCATTACAACCAAAAGGCGGTTCGGATAAAGCTTTCCAAACTTTTTCAAGCTCAATAATTTTTTCATTCTTATCCTTCAATTCAGTTAATTCAGAAATTTTATCCCAAGCTGCTCGGACGTGTTCTTCGGTGGGAGGTTGAACAACATATTTCTGAGAGGATTTTTGAAAGAGCTTCCAACAACTACAGAAGACTTGATCAATAGTATTGCGATAGAAAGATTGAGTTGGTAAACCTTGAGGCGTAAACTGATCGGCAGCAAGTTGTTGAGCTACACAGGCTGCAATTTGCGATCCACTTGAATGGCCTGAGCGCATTTTATCAACTTTAGCCACTGGAGGAACAAAGGGATATAATTCTTGTAGCAAGGCGCTGATAATTCGCTGAGGCACGTTTTGGGCAACCGAGGGGATTTTATCACTTTGACTGCAATGATAAGTGCAGTCAGTCAAAATATTTTTAAGCTGTGTATCAAACTGTTCTGTCCATCGTTCCATCAATCGGTTGTAAGCTATTCCCATAAGCCTTTTTTCAGAAGGTTGTTTATTTTTCAGTTCTGTTATTCGTAGAAGAACTCGATCTAAATCTCCTGTTTCTTGATTAGGAATTGCTATTGCTATTCGATTTTTATGATGAGAACTAGCCAAATGTTTATTTACATTTTTACGAAACTCTTGCAATTCTTCTTGGGTTTTAGCTAAAACATAAGTCAAAATTCCCCTGGCTGAAACGTTTTTTAATGTCAGATGGCTAGACAATGCTTTTTCTAATTCATTGATGGTATAAATTTTATATTCATATTGCCAATCTTCTCCAATTAATTGATTAGTTTCTACAAACTCACTGGCAACTAAAGTTTCATTGCCCAGGTAGGTTTTTATATCGCTATTTGCCTGGACTACAACATCCGTAATAAATGATGGTTTTCCTTTTATTTTTTCTTCAATTTCATCTTCAATTCCTCGAGGACTAACCCCTTCAAAAAATTTGTATAGTTTGATTTCGGGACGATAGTAGATTAGATCATGAATTTCTTTAAGTTGATTTAATGCTATTTTTAAAGGAGAACGATTTAAGCCAGTCAAACAAGACAATATATCTTCATGATCTTCTCGTTCAGGCTTGGTTAGCCTTTCTCCAGCCGCATAGTATAAAAATAAAGCTTTAAGAACGGTGATAAGTTCATCTGAGTTTTCTGAACCTATCACCTGCTTACAAGCTTTTTTATAACTTTCATAAATGGGCTGATTTGAGAAATTCTCACTAAAAGTATCAACTAGAGAAATAGGATAAATATAGTTCAAGTTGCTATTTGATTCAAGTGACTGTTCTTGAATAAATGTCTTAACGTAGCCTTTGATAAATTGAAGGGCAGTTCTATCTTGAGTAAAATCTAAATAACACAGTAAATAAGTGGTAACGGGATGAAGAGGAAAACATCCGATAGAAATGTGTTCATAAAACTGCTCAAAAGACCAACCCTTTTCTTGATAAATTCTTGTTACTTTTTCAAAGGTTTTCCTTCCTTCGGACAAGAATGTATTATCCCATCTTGTTTTTAATTCTTGCCAAAGTTTAGTTTGTTTTTGAATTAAGAGATTGCCAATTACTAACTCAAGACAAGAAGTCAAACCATCATAAGTAGTGTCTTTGGGGGCAAGTCGTGTAGAAATTTTTAAATAGCTTTCTCGGTTATTTTCTGAAATTCCTACTGCTTTGTCTGGATGAATCTGAGTAAAACTGAGGAGAGAAATTTTTCCTCGATATCGTTCACAGATGTTAGTAATATTTTGTAGAGCTGTTCCTCCTGCTCCTATTTGATCAGCAGCCCAAGATTGAAGATAATAATTTAATTCATCAAAAAGGATAAGAATTCCTTGAAAACGGCAATTTTCACCCGAGCAAAGATTTTCAATTAAATCGGAGAGAATTGCTTCAATATCAATATCAACAGAAAAGTCAGGTGTCAAGCGTGCAATTTCTTTGGCTAAATCTATTACAATCTGAATAACAGTCGGGTTATTTTCTTCTAAAAGTTTAATAATAGTGCTGAGATCCCCTTGAGAAATTTCAAGACTTTGTAAGTATTTCTCAGCTTTTTGACGTTCATTTACATCTAAACCTTTTAAATACTTCAGTGGTTCGCTGCAAATATGTTGAGCTATTGTATTCTTGACACCTGCTTCTTCAAGGGTTTTTAGCAGCTGTTGAAGAAAATGCTTGCGAATATTTCCTCCCCTATCCCCGCTCAGACAAATAACTAAATGATTATTTTTTACTGTTCGTTTGTAGCCCTCTAAACCCTCAGCTATAGCAGGAGATGTTTTGGCAGAAGCCACTTTTACTTGATGTAAGATCCCTTCAACTTCGGGACTGCTATAAGATTGTTTAAAAAAATTGGCGATTGCAACAGCAAAATGGGATTTTCCTCGTCCGTATTGTTGAATTATAAGATGAATATTGGGTTCGGTGCGGCTGTGAAAACTTCTCCGTAAAACATCTAAAATTCCTACTGTGGAAAGCGTGGGTTTTTTTGAATCATAATTCAAGATAAACCCCTCGCAAAGACTACCATTCTTCTCGGGGTGATCTATCATGTTTAAGCTAACAGCATTGGCAACGATACCTTTTTCATTGATTTCTACAAACTGTGAGAGAAGCATAATAATCTCGAATTTTATGTAAGACTTGAACAAGTGAATAAATTAAATCAAGCAGTTAAGTTAAAAATTTTTACAGAAGATATCAAGCAGATGAAATTCTTTTAATTCGGTTTTGTGGCCAAGTTGCAGGAAGCAATTTTTGAGGTAATAATATCCATAAAATTTTTTCAAGTTTGCGAGTTTTTTCTAAGTTATTCCAAAATAGAGTAACATGACCTTCAGATTGAATCCGCAAATAAGTAATCAAACAGTCGAATCCTTCGAGCAAAATCATGCTTTGACTGACTCCACAACACATCAATTTTACGGCTTCTAATTCTCGCTCTAAGTGGTGATGAAAAACTAAAAATTGATCGTCATCCTGAATTCGCCCCAGTAAATTTGTTCGATAGTTTACTCGGCAGGCATTATTGTAGAAAGCCAAGTCAATCAATTTCTCTTCTGTTGGAGTATCCCATAACAGTAAATGAATACGATCATCTGGACGGGAATCCCATAACCGAAGATTAGCGTTCATTTTCATAAGCTTTCTCCAAAAGTGTTAAAGGATTATCCCACCGAGGAATGACTTGAAAGGGACAAATTAAGATATTAACTAAAACTCCATTCAGTAGAAAAGCCTTGATTTTTTGCCAAATTCATTAGCGGAATTAGAGTTAATTCATAAGCATTTTTAAGCCGATCTAAATCCAGCAAGTCTTCTGAAGATAGTTTGAGATCGCTGGTGTAAGGTTCTACATACTTTTCCCAAGTATTTTTTTTCATAAATTGATGAGACGTAACTAATCCCAAATGCTGAATCTCGACAAATTGAGTAAAATACTTTTGAGAAGGTAAATTATTAGATTTTGATGAATTAACTTCTGGCACAATAGGAACTAAATTCCAAAGTTGATCGTGAGCAACAAACGACCAAGGCAAATAATGATCTAAACTTAACCTTGTTGGATTTAAAATTTGATTGGAATAAATGCAGCAAGTTTCGGGGCGCTTCTCTAAAATTAGTTTCCAGTATTTTGTCTGTTTTGATAGTGATTCTCGCTGAGAAGGCATAAACAGCTTATTCACCAAAGCGGGCGTACTGGGATTACATTTCTGCATATATCCCAACCACTCCCAAGCCGCCCAAGCCCGAACAATTGAATAGTTTTCTTCTAAATACTCAGCCCAACTTGGATGTAAAATAATAGACTTGCAATTTCTCTTTTCATTGGAGTCGAAACGATACAAAGGCTTTCTAGATTCAAAATAGTTTTCGGCAATCTCTGGCATTGCATACTCTAGATCTGTTCCTCTACCTGAATTAACGTTGTGTAGTTTAATCTCTTGCTTGAAGAAGGGACTAATTAAGCGGAAAGGAACATATTTCGCCAAACTTGCAACAATATCTTTTAAATCTTGAGAGACGATTGTTTTCCTCAATAACTTTTTGTCGGCATCTGTAAAGTTGAGAATCGGTTCATAAATTTCTAGTTTTAAAGCGTCTAGCTTTTGAGAAATTTTATCTTGAGAACCAAATGATAGTTTAAAATAAGTATGAGGATACCAAGCATTAGCTAATACTTCTACAATAATTTCTTCAAAACTAATCGGTGATAAAACCTCAAACAATCTTCTTTTTAAAATATCCAATAAGGAAATAAAAAATAGATACTTATAAGAATTTGTTGTGTCTGCAAACAATCTCGATAAAGCTGAAACATCAACTTGATCGGAAGAAGGTAATTCTGTAGGTTGGACTAAGACAGACGGCTTTGGCTCTATTATCCAGTCTCCCAGATACAGTTTAACGAATTCCTGTGATGCTTCAGGATTAATGTTTTGCAGTGCTTTAAGAATGTCTACAACGGTTTCTGCTGTTGGATCTACCTGACTGTGAAACCATCGATTGATGACCGGACGCTTCGCATTCAAAGCTGTAGCCAGTTGGTTCTGGCTGATTTTGTAACTTTCAAGCGTCTGTTTTAGTGCTTCACCTGCTTTGCCCATACTCTCTATAGTGCCAAAGAGCGGGAAAATCGTAAATGTAACTATGATTGTTTACATATTTTTTACTGCTTGTTACTATATATGATAACAAAATAATAGAGAGAGTCATGCAAAAAGCCTTCAATTGTCTAGTTTGTGGAAAAACAGTTAAGCCGGGTTCTGCTCATCCAGCTTGCCGTCGAACTTGCGGTAATGCTGAATGTCAGGCTATCTACCAGAAACAATGTTCTGCCCTAATTGACCAATCTCGCCAGCGTGAGCGAATTAAAAAACTTCAGCAACAGGGCATAGATCTTGTAACTTGTGCTGTGTGCAATCAACAATTTGAGATGATCCATCACAATCATTTAAAAAAACATGGATTAACCGTGAAAGAATACAAAAAGCTTTATCCAGAGCAGCCAATTCTAAATTCGAGAACAAAGCAAACTCGGGGGCAAGGATCTAAAGTACAATCTCACTATTTGGCATATCCGGGAAAAAACTTAGATGAAAAAATTTATGAATTTTTGACGGGTACTTTGTTGGGCGATGGCTCTATAGAGAAGGGAAAAAACAAACAAAATGCTCGATATGTAGAAGGTGGTAAAAATCAAAAATATCTAGAGTGGAAGTATAACTTTATCAGCGAATATTTCCCCTGTAACTTTCAAGAGCGGCTATCCGCACCTCATACAAAAACTAGAAAGCAGTATCAAGGCTGGTGGCTAAGAACTAAAGTTCATCCTGCTTTAACGGATTTGCACTCTCAATGGTATGTGCAGAAAAAAAAGATTGTTCCCCAAAATTTAGTCTTACAATATATGACCGAATTTGCTTTGGTAATTTGGTTTTGTGATGACGGATGCTCTACAGACTCAATTAGATTGTATACGCTGTCTTTCGATGAAAGTGAAGTGATTTTTTTGGCGGACTTACTCCGGTGTAGATTTGCATTGGATAGCACAATTTTAAAAAATAAAAATAATCAATATTTTATTCGGCTAACTGCTAATGCTAAACACAAAATAAGAGAAATTGTTTCGGGTTATAACATCCCCGGCATGGAATATAAACTTAACTTTTAGTTCGGAATTGAATTCAAAGTTTTTTTGAGGAAAGAACTTAATTATAAGGACAGGTGCGATCGCCTGTTCTGATCGGCTTTCCTCATGGTTCTTCATGTCGTCGGGAAAAAGCAAAACCGTACGTAACTAAAAATGATAACTAATTTTGAGATGTGTTACTATATATGCTAACAAAAAATCTTGAGTTAGCCTATGTCCTACAAACGAAGCCTATATCCCTGGTCAGTAGTTCGCTTGCTACCAGATATGCGACGGATCACTGTTGCTCGATTCTCGAATCGCTCAGATGCAGATGGACACATGGGACTTCTGCGCCAGTTGATTCCAAAAAGTAAATTTGTTGTTGTATTCGATCCTCCGGTTCTCTCGAATACTCCCAAAAAATAGCTAGTTCTTATCAAATATTTTGGTTAAATCTCTAGGGGGGTTTGTCTTGATGTGGCGAACCCCTAAAAGATTATTCAGATTAATAAAAAACTTATAAAGTAAAAACTAAACTAGGTCAAAAATTCTCTTTTTCTCAATTCAAAAAGGAATAGTAAATACTGACTTCCGGCCCGTATCCTGTCCTACACAACCGCTGTTGATCTTGGAACTCAATCATCGCCTCAATCAGTTCCCGTCTGGCTTTCGCGCCTTGAGAGGTCAGTTGTCTGCGGTTGATCAGTTCGTTCCAGAGAATTGGACTTTGGGAATAAACGCGATCGCAAACTTGGGAAAGTTGAGCATTGAAATCGGTCACATGACTGATCGTTTTTTGATTTCCCTGTATCCAACAGACGTTTTGCCCCGCAGCCACATCAAAAGCCCGTTCCAGTGTCTCGTCGAGCGCTTGTTCCAATTGCACCAAACGATAGCGCACTTCCCGTCTGGCTACCCCATCAGTTTGCAATTCGGGAGCTTTCTTGTTCAGGGTGGATAAAGCCGAAAACTCCCGAGTTTGAATTCTCAAAATATCTAACTGAGCCGCCACTATCAAAATCAAGGGCTTGCCATCTGCTGTAGTTTGGGGAACCTCTTGGGGTGATTCTATATCGACCCAATATCCCACCAACCCGTCATAACTGCTATCTTTACAGCGCAACTCACTTAAGATTGTGGAATTATCCAGATAGCGACGTTCAAAGTAACGCAGCGTTCCCGTCCGATAACTATGGCGTTGGGCGACAACGGGTTTCAGGGGGCGAAATTCATTTAAAAGTGTAACTATCGGGCGACGCTCTTGCTCTATGTAAGCGGTAAGTTCCAAGTCCACATTAAAATCCGATCCCTGCCAGATTCGCAACTCATCAAGCTGGCGTTGGTGAGTAATCAGGCATTTATCGATGAGTTTGTCTATCGCTTGCTCCCACCTAGAAAGTTGATTTTCTAATTCGGCACTATCGGACATTGCCAACAACACTAACTGTTTGGTAGCCCGCACTGCTCCGGTTGTGGTTATCAAATTTAACGCACCAATCGTTTTTAATACTTCCAAACAATCCGCATCCAGGTGTTTGGCATCACCAACGACCCCTTGAACCTCAACCCATTTTTGTAAATTTGGCCGGGATGTTAATCTCATACCCACCGCTTCAATAAAATAGTCGTAAACCCTTGCCAGTTTTACTGTCGGGAGTATCGAATCTCGGTTAACGGTGGTTTCTTCTAGAAATTTTCTAAACGAGTAAGGTTCGGAACTGGTGAGGAAAGTAAAGAGGGAGCGGTCATTTTGAGCGTAGCGCTCACATAACGTTGGCAACACCAACGCCACAACTGGATGTAGGGGATAAGTTGAGGCTAGTAAATCTTGTGTGACATCGGCTATGATATCCGAAGGTAGCAGTTTAAACCATTCGGAGGCTTGGTTGGAAATCGCACAGCGAAACGGATCGGCGTTGTCGGCATCAATCGCCTGTCCGATCAGTCGCATCATTTGAGCGGAGGTATTAACAAACGGAATATCTTCAAAGCGTCCCTGAATTTTTGCCCACTCGTTGCGCTGGACGGAAGCCAACCGTTCGCCGTAGTCGGCAAAAGACTGATGCAGTAAGCCAATCAGATAAACTCTCCCCTGATTTTGAGGCTGAAGTTCGGCAAGTTGCTGGAGAAGGTAAAGATCTTCTGCCCCCTGGTTATGGGAGGCGTACTCCAAATTTTTCCCCAACTCGTCAATAATCAACAGGACATCCGTTTCCGCCGCTTGAACAATTTCTTGAATGAGCGACAAAACTGTGCCGCCGTCTATGACACGCTCAGGAGTCAGATCCGTAACTAGATCAACCAGTTTCTTGGCAAAATCAAATTTAGCCAGCTTTTGAGCCGACGAGAAACTGTTAATCCCGCGATTAAGGGCGCGGATAATGGTATGGCTGACGGGTTCTCGCGCTCCAGTTGCAATAGCCCGAAATAAACCCGTTTTGGGAATGCGCGAACTAATGGTTTGATATTCCTCGCTGTCTGCTCCCAGAGTTTGTTCGGCGATCGCAAGTGCCGAAGTTCTCATGGTTGATTTAGAAGTCCCGCACAGACAAGCCAGGTAGTGAGCAAAAGCAGATTTACCCGTTCCGTAAACACTGGTTATTGTCCAAGCTTGGTTCCCCTGGGGTTGAGTCAAACCCGTGAAGATTCTATAAAGCGCATCAACCGCTCTGTCGGTAAGAATGTAGCCATCTATCGCTTCGGGGCGTTCTAAGTCGCGCTCCAAGTTAATTGAGCGAGAGTAGCGGCGGTTGAGGCTGAAATAGTGAGATAGGGGTTTGTTCATCGGGATATTGGGCTACGTCTGCCTTGATAGTAATAATCTAAAATATCTGTGGCGAGTTTGAGGGGTTCGGCATCAAAGGAAAATTGAATCAACCCCGCTTGATCAGACAGGAACAGCGAGTTAAACTTTTGGCTAACTCTTTCAATAGCATCGCACACTGCACTTTCGGATAATTTAAACACCATACCCGGACTGCTAGCATCGTAGAGTAAGCGAGAAACGGCGATTGTTTTGGAGCGACCAACCCAAAAAGCATATTCGAGTGCAGCATAAACAATAACTTCTGGTGGTAAATTTCGTTTCTCACCAATCCGAAAAGTATAATACTGTGTGTCCCGATCTGTATGAAGAATGCCGAGTTCGCTAAAGGGGCAGTCTAGTGTATCTTCGCTCGCTTTGCCTTTAATGGGTTGCCTGGCGTACATTCGCAAGATACAGGCTATATCCTTACTTATAGAAGAATCAGCTACCTTTGTTCCCAAACCGTCACGGTACTCGCACAAAGCCTTGTACAAGTTTTCCTGAGTGAAATCTTGGTTGTTGTACAAATTGAAGGTAAAGTACCAAGCAGCCGCATTGCAAGGCGGTTTGAGCAGGTTCCAGTGCAGCAACCACAAGGAAGCGGGATCTTCACAAAACGGATCGTAACCAACATCTGCCATCAATTGGTTGGCAAATTCGGTTGGCTGATCGTCTTCTAAAATTTTGAAAGCATCGCACCAGTAACGAATAGAGCGAACCATGTTCTTCCCTACTCCCAGCCGAACCGTTGCATCATCAGCTAGAAATACTCCAGAATCTTCTAACGCAGCATCAAATCCTTTCTTTAGCCAACCAAAGCGCGGATGAAACGTCTCGTGACGAGCAAAGACGGAATTAACCCACTTAGCAGGTAAAATCTGGTTAATCAGGGGAAGAGTCTGTTGTATCATTAGTGAGACAAGCTAAAGAAAAATCTGTACGCTTGAAATTGTAGAAACTTTTTACAATTTTTTTTGATTCAGGCAGTCACAAGGTTACAAACTTTTGTTATATAAAGTTTGCGATGATTTCCTCAATTTTCTACTCGGAACCATTTCCCGGCATCGACCCTTCGGGAAACCTTTCGGGTCGGCAGGAACTTAATTATATAGCAGCATTGTCGCTTTTTCAAGTGCCAAGCCATAAAACTTTAAAATCAACTTTTCTTGAACGAATCTTTTTTAGAAGCTAGCAAAGCTATCAGGTAAAAAATAAAAATTTTTCAAAAATCAACAACTATAATTTTAATTTATTTTAGATATTTAAAGCGGAGATTTAATGATGAAAATTGGCAATTATATTTTTATGAAACCCCTGAATTTTCTCAATCTATAATAAGCATTGTCATTAATAGCACCAACAATCATCAATAAGCTGTTGGGCTATCTGTTCGGCTGCCTATTCATCTGTCACTCCTTCCCGATAACTTTTTTACAGTTTTCTAAATATTCATAGAAACCATAAGTTTTAGGGGGAACCTCTAAACGAACCCATACTTTTTCATCAATTGAATCACACCTGTCTTGATCAGTCATAAGAAAAAAGCTTTTAAGTTAAACATTGATTTGAGAGAAAAGTTTTCAGTGCGATGTGTTTGGCATTCACTTACAGCCAATTGAAATATCTAACAACTTCTCACTGATTTAATATCAACATCTACTCTTCTGTTCAAATAAAAACTAAATCATGAGTTCAGTTAAGTTCTCTTTGAGAATCGTCTCCTGGATCTTTTTGCTTGACCTCAATATTATAATTCACAAAGAGATCGGAGATACTTATGTCCAATGCTTGTGCTAACTTCTCTACATTTCTCAAGGACGGATTGCGATTTCCATTCTCAACACTAGAAATGTAATTACGATGGAGTCCAGAACGCTCCGCCAATTCCTCTTGAGACAGGTCTAGCTCCCGCCGTCTCCGTCTGACTGCTCTCCCGAATCGATACTCAATACTCTGTTGTTGGTTCACAGAATAATCGTCAGAGAGTCGCAGCGATTAGTCCAGACACAATAAGTGTAGTTTTGCACACTATGTGTTAACCTGAGATCAATCAGCGTTGAAGAAGACAGGATTTCTGGCTTCTCCCACGCATTATTTTTTGCTCTCATCGTCTGCGAGAAGCTCTTGTTGTTCCTCTTGTTCATTGATCCAATTGGTAATCAACTCCACCAAGACCTCGCTCATAGAACGGTCTTGTGCAGCGCAGAGGGACTTAAACTTCAGTTTTAACTCTTTCGGGATGTAGCCATTGAGTTCGGACATCCCAGGACTTTTTTTGCTCATATTTTGATTCTCGCATGAGCATTTCCCTAGTTTCGCGGTTTCGCGCTTGCGCGAATTCGAGTCTTGATGTAAATTGAGAATGATCGACTCTATCTCTGAGTCAAACCATCGGTACAACCGAGTTGGAATTATGTCCGAGCCAATTTCTTAAGGTTCTCAAAAGCTTTACTAACCAAATCCGGATGAACTCGACCTGTTCTCTCAATGACGAGCAACAGCAATTAATTGCTCGCCTGTGTGCTGCGAGTTTGGGAATTTCACCCCAAAAATTTCGTCAAAAGTGGGATATCAGTTATCAACAGATGGCTGATATTTGTCACTGCACTCCCGGTACAGTTCAGCGTTGGTTTGAGCGAGGGAGAAATTATCGTCGTCCGAGTCAGTATTCCTGTTTCAAGTTGGCGATCGCCGACTGGTTGTTAGAGAACTATCAAGACATTCCCCAAGAATTGCTGGCTCGAATCCTCTCCTAGTTTTAATCAAAACTTAGCCAAATTCAGCACAAAAGAGTCCATTCTTCCACTCTTTCAGATTCCATATTCGCAGAAGGATGGAATATATAATTTAATTTTTGTCAAGTCTAATGAGCAAAAACCTATCCTCTGGTTATGTTTCCGTTCACAACAGCAGTATTGCTGGGTCATTAACGATAAGGTTGATGAGGAAGTCACTTATTGTAACCGCTTTATGACTATGAATGCTTTATCAACCTACGACCTCATCAAAGAACCGTTACTCGACTTGCTGCAAGATATCAAAACCGGAAAAATCCAACTCGTAGACTTTCAACGTTCCTGGTGTTGGACAGAAGAACGAATTTCTGAAGCGATCGCTTCGGTTTCTCTTGGCTTTCCCATCGGAGCGGTAATGTTATTGCAACGAGGAAATCCCGATATCAAATTCAAATACCGTCCTATTGAGGGGGTAGCTTCTGACAACTTGATAGAACCCAAAGGATTAATTCTCGACGGACAGCAACGCACCACAACGTTGTGGATGAGCTTACTTTCAAACCAACCCGTTTGGATTGATCGAGGAAAACGCTATAAACCCGACCAACGTTGGTACTATCTCGATATAGAGAAAGCGTTAGATTATCCCCACACAGATCGCGTAGATGCCATTATCGGATTAAAAGCGAACAAGAAGCTACAGCAACTCGCAGAACCGACCATCGATTGTTCGACAACCGAGAAAGAATTTGAATTGGGTTTATTCCCCGTCTCGGAAGTCTTCAACTTTATGCAGTGGCGAAGCGGATATTGGAAATATTGGCAGGGGAATTCCCAAAAGATCGAGTTAATCGAACGGTTTGAACGAGAAGTCATTAAGCAGTTTGAACATTATCAGATGGGATTATTTGTCCTCCGACCCTCACTCCCGAAAGAAGCAGTTTGTTATATCTTTGAGAAGCACAACCAAAAACAGCAGGAACTCACCCAGTTTAATTTATTAACCTCCTCCTTTGCCGCCGAAGATTTTAATTTGCGTTTCGATTGGCAAAACCGGGAGAAACGGTTTGCAGCTTATCGAGTATTAAGGTTATTAAAACCCAGTGATTTTTTACAATCCATCGCTTTAATCGATAGCTACACTCAACGGATGGAAGCAATAGAAAAGGGAAGTTCTGCCGATAAACTCCCCTCGGTGAGTATGAGTCGGAATCGAATCTTGAATTTAAGCCAAGACCAATATCAAAAATGGTCGGAACCGATTTCTGTTGGGTTAGAAAAAGCCGCACGGTTTTTACACGAACAGGCAATTTTTGACGCGGATGATTTACCCTATCCCATGCAATTGATGGTGATGGCACCGTTATTCGTTATTTTGGGAGAAGGAGTTAAAGTTGATGCAATTCGCAGGTTATTATTACAATGGTTTTATTGCGGTGCGGCATCGGGAACTTATTCGCGGGGACGGGAAGGAAAAGCGGCAAAGGATTTGATTGAAGTTCCCCAGTGGTTGCAAGGTGGAAATGTACCCGCAACGGTACTCGAAGCTTTTTTAACGGAGGAACGGTTGCAGAATTTAACCAATTCTCAAGGTTCAACTTATCGGGCAATTTCGGCGTTGTTAAGACGGGAAGGGGCGTTAGACTTTTTCAGTGGAGAATCGATTAATTCGGTGCAGTATTTTGATGAAAAGATTGAAAATCATCATATTTTCCCGCAGCAGTGGTGCAAATCCCAAGGAATTCCTAGAACTCGATACAACAGTATTGTAAATAAAACGCCTTTGAAGTTAAGGACGAATAAGTTTTTGGGCGGGAAAGCCCCTTCTGAATATTTAGCTAAATTGCGGAAGGAGGGAATGTCAAAAAAAAGGATCGATCAGATTTTATTCTCCCATCTGATTGAACCCTACACGCTTTGGACGGATGATTTTGACGCTTTTTTTGAATATCGCACCGCAGCACTTTTGGGTTTGATGACTGAAGCGATGGGTAAGGATACCGTTCAAACCAATGGATTCCATTCAAAACTGAAAAGATGTTTGATTGTGAATCAATATTAAATTGGTTACTTCATCTCCAGAAAATAATCTTTATTTTTTAGGGATTTAATAGCAAACTTCACTGCTCAAAATGTATAATGTATAGGATTATTCAAGGTTTTGATCTGCCATGAGTGTCATTACAATTCAGTGCCGTTTAATGGCTCAGGAATCTATCCGGCAACAATTGTGGGAGTTAATGGCTGAAAAAAATACGCCGCTCGTGAATGAGTTGTTGGAACGAGTCAGTAGCCATTCCGAATTTCTAACCTGGGTTGAAAAAGGTCAAATTCCTCAAACCTTTATCAAAGAACAATGCAATATTCTGAAATCCGATCCTCGTTTTAGCGATCAACCCGGTCGTTTTTATTCTTCAGCAATTGCTGCGGTTAATTACACCTATAAAAGCTGGATTGCTATCCAAAATAAATTGAAGCAAAGGATTAAAAATAAACAATTGTGGCTGGAAGAAATCTTAAAAAGCGATTGGGATCTTGAACGGGAATTCAATCTCAGTATAAATGAAATTTGCACTCAAGCTGAAACCATTCTCACGGCGGTCAAATCGGAAATTCAAGAGTATAAAGCTGAAGTCGGATCTGGGGGAAATAGCGGTCAAACTTCCGGCTCCAATAAAAACTCAAAAAAACGTAAGCGGTCACAAACTAAAACCGAAGCCAACTCAACCTTTAAGGGTATCTTTCAACAATATAAACAAGCAACCGAACCTCGGCTTCGTGCCGCCCTAATTTATTTGTTAAAAAACAATTGTCAAATTAATGAAGGGGAAGAAGATTTACAACAATTATCTCAAAGACGGGGTAAGAAAGAAATAGAAATTAACCGCCTCAAACAACAACTTAAGAGTCGAGTTCCTAAAAGTCGAGATTTAACCGGGAATCAATGGTTGGAAACCTTGGAAACCGCCACAGATACCGTCCCCGAAAGTGAAGAACAATTTAGTTTTTGGCAAGCTGGAATTTTAAAAAAATCTTCAACTCTTCCCTTCCCGATCTCGTATGAAACTAACGAAGATTTGAAATTTTTAAAAAACAAGAACGGTATAATTTGTGTTTGGTTTAACGGTTTAAAAAATCTAGTTTTTGAAATTTGGTGCGATCGCCGTCAGTTACATTGGTTCGAGCGATTTCTTGAAGATCAAGAAACCAAACGCCTGAGTAAAAATCAACACTCTGCCAGCTTATTCACATTGCGAAGCTGTAAAATTTCTTGGCAAGAAGGCGCGGGAAAAGGTGAGCCGTGGACTATTCATCATCTGAAACTCTATTGTAGCTTAGAGACTCGTTTATGGACGGCAGAAGGAACTCAGCAAGTTGCCCAGGAAAAAGCTGCCAAAATTGAAAAAACTCTTGAAAAAAGTAAAGAAAAGACCGATTTAACGTCCAACCAGGAAACCTTTATTCGCCGCCAACAATCTACACTTGAGCGCATCAATACCCCTTTTCCCCGTCCGAGTAAACCGATTTATCAGGGTCAATCTTCGATTATTGTCGGGGTCAGTTTGGGATTGGATAAACTCGCAACCGTCGCTGTTGTTGATATTGTAGAGCAAAAAGTATTAACTTATCGGAGCATCAAGCAGCTTTTGGGAGACGACTATCATCTACTGCAAAAAATGCGCCTTCAACAACAACGGGACTCGAAGAAACGCCATCAAGCTCAAAAACAGTCGGGAGATAATCAGTTTGGTACATCCAATTTAGGACAACACATTGACCGACTGCTGGCTAAAGAAATAGTTAAAATTGCACAAACCTATCGAGCTGGGAGTATTGCTCTTCCTCAATTAAATAATATGCGGGAGATTATTCAAAGCGAAGTTCAAGCCCGAGCCGCAGCTAAGATTCCGGGTTATAAAGAAGGTCAAGAACAGTATGCTAAACAATACCGAGTTAGCATTCATCAGTGGAGCTACAACCGACTGAGCGAAAATATAACACAGCAAGCAACCAAGGCGGGTATTGAGATTGAACTCACCAGACACATTCCCTCGGGTTCACCTCACGGGCGTGCCGAACAACTGGCGATCGCCGCCTATCAAGAACGTTTATTGTCTGTTGCTGGCAACTCCGAGAAAAACCTTGCTTCTTGAAAATTTGATCAATATAATAAAGAGACAACAGTGCCGCAGTTCATACTCCATTGAGTCTCTGTTCTGCGAATAATCTGGGTTAGTTTGTCTGCTCAACGGCAGACTTGCTTTCTGACCCTGATAGCTGCCCGCTTGTGATGTTGCTTCTGTTAGAAGTCTCCTCGCTACAGAAGGAAAGTTCTGAGTGTAAAGGTGCTTCTATTTCCTTTATACCTCAGACAGGCGCACTCCCGGCAAAACAAGTAAGGCTTAGATTAGGGAAGAGGAAATTTGCCCCGAGCCTAGTCCTGTTAAGGATGCGGATGACCGCAGTGGTGGCTATCGAATCACCTCCTTCATCGGAGGAACTCTCCTTATTTTTCGCAAACCCAAGCGGGGTCAAAATTCCTGGGGGGTTGACGAAAAATCCTAAACTCTTTATGCAGTATGGGTTTGAACCGCTCTGTTGTGTTTCAGAAGTGTCCAAATTTTTAGCCCATCGCCTCAATTTTCAAGCAAATTTTGTAGGTTCGCGAAAACCTGTGTTTGAAAGCCGTGTCAGCAAGAGTTTGGGCAGTCAGGGTTGCATAAGCCCTTTTGCTGGGGTTCGAGTTGAAAGGTTTAAAGGCAAAACAACTTTCCTTTCTTCAATCCTTGTTGCATAAGCCCTTTTGCTGGGGTTCGAGTTGAAAGAGGTTCGATTCCTCACCCCCCGCCCCTAAAACAGTTGCATAAGCCCTTTTGCTGGGGTTCGAGTTGAAAGGCACTATTTTGAGCAAGCATGATATCCATCATCGTTGCATAAACCCTTTTGCTGGGGTTCGAGTTGAAAGATTTTCTAAGTATTTTGACATTGTTTCTCCTTTTGGTTGCATAAACCCTTTTGCTGGGGTTCGAGTTGAAAGATTCTAAAACCTTCATCTCTGTTGGCAACCCGTGACAGTTGCATAAACCCTTTTGCTGGGGTTCGAGTTGAAAGTCTGATCCGATTTGCAGGTCATACCATTGTCGAGGGTTGCATAAACCCTTTTGCTGGGGTTCGAGTTGAAAGTGGTCATCTCGCGAAGCGTACTTCCCACTGGGACTAGATGGTTGCATAAGCCCTTTTGCTGGGGTTCGAGTTGAAAGGCGCAACAACTTTATAACATGATGGTGCTAATCGCTGTTGCATAAGCCCTTTTGCTGGGGTTCGAGTTGAAAAGCTGTTGTTGTCCCCTTGTAGGCGGGGAGACTCTGGCTGTTTTATCACTATTGCCCTTGAAAAGTTAGAGCCGAAAAACGGCTATAGCATTTATAATCAACATTAAGGAGAGTTGAAAGAGGTCACGAGTTCAATCAATTCTAATCAATTGTTGAACGAATAGCGAAATTAATTTGTGATTGATAGATCTCGGAGGTTGAACGAAATTAATCTGTTACAACGAAATTAATTTGTGAAAATAGCCCAAAATTGGAGCTTTAACGAAATTAATTCGTTACTAACGAAATATAATTTGATACTCGACACAATAAGGGTTTTGCAAGCTCAATATCAAAGCCCGTGACGAGGATTGAACTCGTGACCTCACCCTTACCAAGGGTGTGCTCTACCACTGAGCCACACGGGCATTAATTAGAAATTTGAGGTGGGCCGAGCTGGATTTGAACCAGCGTAGGCGTAGCCAGCGGATTTACAGTCCGCCCCCATTAACCACTCGGGCATCGACCCATTTATTCTACAATAAATCAATGTAGCAGGATTTTTCTGAAAAAGCAAGCATTTTAGAAAAAAAGTTGAGCTAAGAATTGGGGTTTTCAGAAGAAGGCGATCGCGGGCGAGAAGCAGATCTCGGAGTTGGCGAGGGTTTCTGAGGTGTTTTAGTGCGTTTGCTGAGAGTAGAAGTAGCCGAAGCTGCCGAAGATCTCACTCGAGTCGTGCGACTGGGAAAATCACTCTCATCGTAAATTTCGCCAACCAACTCCTCTAAAATATCCTCCAACGTCACCAATCCCACAGTCCCGCCATACTCATCAACAACAATCGTCATGTGAATGCGCTGTTGTAACATTTCCTTGAGCAAATCTCCGACTCGTTTGGTTTCAGGAACATAAACGGGGGGACTCATGGCTTCCGTGACCAACTGCGAGGTATCATGTTCGTGCGATCGCAATAACTGTAACGCTCGTTTGAGGTGAACAATCCCGACAATTTCATCTTTCGACTCACCTTGAACCGGAATCCGCGAATATCCGGTTTCCAAACACAAATCAATAACGTCTTGAATTGTCGCCTCGTGAGAAATGGTTCGCATCTCAATGCGCGGTTTAACCACTTCTCGCGCCATCAAATAATCCATCATCAACGCTTTATTCAACAGTTGATGTTTTTGCCAGTCTAGTTGACCTCGACCCCCCAAAACCTCAATCATCAGGCGCAATTCCTGTACGGACATACTGGGTTGAGTCGCACCCCGATTAAACAAACGAATCACGCTTTGAGCGATCGCTTCAAATAAATAAATAACCGGAGCCAGTATAATCGAAAGGAAATAAATCGGTCGGACAATCCCCTTAAAAATCGGTAACGCATTGCTAATCGCCAGAGATTTCGGGGTAATTTCCCCAAAAATCAATAGCAGAAACGTTACCACCGCAGTCGCAATTCCCAAACCCGCATTTCCTAACCACAATGCAAACAGGTTACTGGTGAGAATTGCGGAAAAATTATTCACCAGATTATTCCCAACTAAAAGCGTGGTAATAAATCTAGCTCGATTCTCTAAAACCAGGGTATACATTCCATTAGGATCACCTTGTTCCTTGATTAATACCCGCAGTTTCAGGTTATCCAAGGAAGTAATCGCTGTTTCTGAACCGGAGAAAAAAGCTGAAAGTGCTAGCATCAAAGCTAACACTATCCCATCAAGCCAAATGTTTCCCAGCAAAGGCGTGGTTTCAGAAACGACGATCAGGTATTCGAGAGAGGGTGCTGCAATCACAACAGAACAGGGTATAGATAACTGTTTTGATTTTAGAGCATCATGGAAAAACCGGGCTATCAGTTAAACAATTCCCCCGTTTCTTGCAGCAAATGTAAACGTCGGTAAATTCCCTGTTGGTTCAACAATTCCTCATGGGTTCCCACTTCAACGATTTTACCTTGGTCTAACACCACAATTTTGTCAGCTTCTCGAATCGTACTCAGACGGTGAGCAATAATAATCGTCGTTCGAGTTCCTAAAATATTGTGCATCGCCAACTGAATCGCTCGTTCTGATTCATAATCAAGGCTAGATGTCGCTTCATCAAACACTAACACATCAGGATTGACTAACAATGCCCGAGCAATTCCGAGACGCTGTTTTTGACCCCCAGATAAACGCACGCCTCGTTCTCCGACAATGGTATAGTATCCCAGGGGTAAATGAGTGATAAATTCATCCGCTCGGGCAATACGACAAGCGTCTTGAACTTCCTCAAAAGTGGCTTTGGGATTCCCATAGGTGAGATTATCTAACAGGGTTCCGTTGAATACATCTACTTCTTGATGAACGATTGCTAACCGTTGACGATATCCGGTAACATTCAAGCTGCGAATATCTTCCCCATCGATCAAAACTTTCCCTTCGCTGGGTTCAAAATACCGAAAGAGTAACTTGACTAAGGTTGATTTTCCCGAACCCGAACGTCCGACTAAGGCAACAGTTTGATAGGGTTCAATTAGCAAGTTGATATCCTGCAAAACAGGTTTTTCTGGACTGTAACCAAAGGTCAAATGAGACAATTCTACTTTTCCGTTAAACTGATAATGAGGGGTCGATTGTTCGTTTGGGTTAACGCTTAGAACAACGCCATCTTGACCTTCTGGGAGTTGTAGAAATTCGTGAAAACGAATCATCGAAGCATAACGACGGGCAAAAACTTCGGCGAGTTGACTAATCGGCGTGAGTTCTGAATAAGCCATACTCGCTAAGGTGTAAGCAGTCACAAAATAACCCAGAGAAATTTTTCCGCCTACAGTTGCCGCTAACATAAACCCTAACACAGCAAACAAACAACATTGAACAATGGTCGTTTGATAGGTGCCGAGTATGACATAGCCTCTGTGAATGCGATGAATCACCATGAATAATTCTCGTTCTAAACGAGTGCTTTGTCGCTTTAATTCTTGGGCTTCTGTCGCAAAGGCTTTCACCGTTTTAATATTGGTGATAACCTCCGAGTTGCGGCTTTCTGTGTTTTCTTGGTAACTGTCTAAAACTTCTTCTAAGTCCGTCAACCGTTTGAGGGTTTTGAGGGTTAACCCTAAAATACCAATAAAAGAAGTTAAAAACAGTAAGGCAATACGCCACTGAATGATCCAAAGGACAACAAAAATCCCCAAAACTCTCACCAATTTCGGAATCAGTTGACCTGCTATTTCCGGGTATGTCCAAGTTTGGCTGGCAATGCCTTTTGCAACACGACTGGCAACCCGTCCAGGGTTATTTTCATCGTAAAATTCTAGGGGAAGGGTTAAAATTTTGCGAATGGCAAGACGATAATAATCTCGCCGTGCTTTTAACGGAATGACCCAATGAAACCAAACCCCTAACCAGGGTTGAACCGGGGCTTTGGCAACTGTTACCAAAAAAATTAAACTCGACAGTACAATCAGAGAGAGTTGACTGTTAACGGGGTTTCCTGTCAAATTGGCGATCGCACTCACAATAGTTTGCATGAGGCGATCAAGGGGTTGATTGGATAAAACGTTTAAAATTTGACCAATTGCATAGGGAACCACCAGATCGAGAAGTTCAAACACACAGGCGGCACCAATGCTGAGGATCGACAATGGCAAATATTGCCGATAATAGTTGCAGATATCCCGAAAGGTAGCCATAAGTCCGGTTGATATGCACCATACGACAACAGATTACAATTATACTACATTTCTCAAAAAAATAAAGATGCGATCGCCATCGCATCTTCGGGTGAGGGATGAGTTTCCCTCTGTTGTTGATTTTCCTTGCGGTTGTATATTCTGAATTTTGGAGTTTTAGAAGGAATAAGCGGTTTGAAGCGCCCAAACGACGAGAAAACCGACTCCTCCCAAGACAAGGATAGAGGAAACCAACACCACAACGGGGCTGTCGGCTCCCTGAAACTTCATAATTCCACGATTCAAGTCAGACATAGCAAATTTTACCCAACTCTACAATTAATGTAGCAAATTGTCTGTAAAGATGATCGTCGAGAAAGTTAAATCATTTTGTAGTTTTTAATTGAAACGTTTATCCTTTGAGTTGGTTCTCTCAGCTAAAGATGTCAAAACTGAACATCATGGCGAGCAATCAAAATAATTTGATCATCTTGTTTAAAGGTATAATGATTCGGATTGACACAATATCCTCCATTGGCTTCATCAACCGCAATTAAAATCGCATTGTGAACTTGTTTGAGATGAATAAATAACTCTAAAAAGGTGTGATCAACCCATTCAGGTTTTAAGGGAATTCGATAAAAATGATTGCCACCTTGATAACTCAAAAGTTCTCCAAAAACTTCCATTAATCCATGATTGAGAGCCACTTGAGCGAGTAAAAATGCACTATGTTCTTGACTAACAACATAAGCATTCACATTTCCCAGTGCCAGATGAGAAGCATATTCACGATTAATCAATTCGGCACAAGTATAAACACTGGGATTGAGTTTTTCAGCCGTTAAAGCCGCTAAAATTGTCCGAGCGTCTGCATCTTGTTCACTGCGTCCATGACTTTTATCGGAGAGAATAATACAAGTATTGGCTCGACGAATGCCTGCTTTTTCTAAAACGGTAACTTTAGTAAAATCATCATCAAGAAACCGCACAATCGATCTTAAATCTGGATCGATAATCGTGTGTTCATCATCGACAAACGCAATCACAACAACAGGTGTATCTTTAGTCTTTCCGGCGGCTTTGTATTCTCGGACAATAATTTCTGCTTTGCGATTCCAACCACAAATAATGGTATGATCACTTAATTGATCGAGTTCCATAAGCGTATTTTCATTGCGAAGTTTATCTACCATAAATGCTGAGACGGTTCCGGTAAATACAACAAACAAAGTCATGTGCATCAACATCAAACAAACCGTCATAATTCGTCCGCCTAAAGACTTGATCGGACTGAGGACAGGTTCACCGGAAAAGAGAGAATAGATACTATACCAAAGGGCTTCTTCTAAGGTTTCGATTTCGGGATTATTTCCTCTTTCAAAACCAAAAATGATCATACTTCCAAATAAAACGGTGAGCAACAATAGCTCAAAAATTAGAAAATATTCAGGAGTACGCCGTTTGAGGTTTAACGGTAACATATTAGTATAATGAATGATCAGGCTAAATAATCGCAAAGCCCGCAATAATCTTAATAATTGCAGAACCGCAGGCATTCCCACAAATTGCAAAAGCGGTAATAGGGCGATCATATCGAGCCAATAGGAGCGAAAAAAACGCTGTTTAGAAGTAGCGGCGAGCCAACGCAATCCTAATTCAAGAGCAAAAGTTGCTGTAATAATTTGTTGAATTGTTTCAATTTTTCCGGTTGAGGGAAAAGCATTCGGTTGAGACAAGGCAACGAGAGTTAATCCCACCGATATCACGATTAATAAGGCTAGGGTTAAGTCAACAATTGATTTTCTAAAAAAACGATTGAGTTTTCCTTGAAAACTTTTAAGTTTTTGCTTGATTTTTGGTTGAATACTTTGTAATACGTTACTCCAATTACGAGGAAGCCTCATGTCAATTTCCCCAAAAAATACTCAGACCCTTTCCCTACTGAATTTAACAGTAAACATCAATCAGTGATCAGGGCATATAGCAGTAAGCGAATACATTAGGACATTTCTAAATCCTAAAACCCCTTCACCGTCTACTGTTCCCTCTCTTGCAAACTGTGCTTCTGCCGGAAACCGCGCCCGCCGCAAGTTTGCGCTGTTCCCTGTTCCCTGTTCCCTGTTCCCGATTCAAGTAGCGCTATAACTGTAAAAGCCTCAATTAAAGTCCCCGTAGAAGTCCTGACTAACGATCTTTCTACGGGGAGTATCACACAAAACTCTTAGAACATCGCCTAGAATGTGGCGGAAGTCGAGTTAATCATTCAAACTATCTAGACTCAAAGGCACCAGATCTCCATTACTCGTAAACCCTAATAACATCGGTTCTTGTGGTCGAATGATTTGGCCTGTGAGGACGCAACGTTCCTCCTGTTGTGCTGTCGCCGATAAAATGGCTCGAATATCCTCTCGGGAAAACTGAGGTCGATACTCGCCCGATTTTTGTTGAACATAATTCCATAAAATGTCTCGAATTAACGCTTGATAGCCTTGGTTTTTGGCAAGATCTTTTAATCTCTCCTTCAGTTCCCGCTCCAAACGGATGCTGGTTACTTCCATGTCAGTGGTTGAAGTCCGAGGTAAGGTATACATGATTTTTTCCTCCAAAAAGGTAGACAGTGCTGTAATACTTAGTGTAGTATAAACAAAGTCAGATTCAAAATAGCTGCAATGGAGGTATAGCTTTCTCGTGACATTATCCCTGACCCGATTGACCAGAAAGCGCGGCAAGCCCCTGCCTTCAGGCATGGGGAAGGATAGCGATGCGACCGACCAACAGGAGGAAGCAACTATACCAATTGTTGGTCTTTAATGTATTGCTTGATCACTGCCAACGGCGCACCTCCCACCGTCGCCACAAAGTATGAATTTGTCCAAAGAGTAGGGATTCGAGATTTTAGCGCGGGGAATTCATCGCGTAATAGCTTGGAACTCCGACCTTTCATCCTTTTTACTACTCTGTGAATACCAAACTGTGGGTCGCAACTAATCAACAAGTGAACGTGGTCTTTGTCTGTCTCCATCTCATAAAGCTCACACCTCACATCAACGACTACTTGAGCCAAGATTTCTTTCAGCCTAGCCTCAACGTCTCCTATCAGGACTTTGCGACGGTATTTAACGCACCAAACAACGTGGTACTGGCAGTTGTAAACAATATTGTTGTTTGATTTGAATTCCATATTGTGTTAGATAGCTGCAAGCTGTATAATATCATCAGGAGGTAAAATAATGTTTGGATGTCAGCAAATCCTGCTCAATGCAGACTCATCAATACGGGGGATTCTTGAATTTCTCTGCGGTGAATCAAATAAGCTGCATAACTGTGGTGTTTATCTTTCTCGTCAGTTGTACTTCAAGACTGGCAAGATTCCTAGCAAGTTTGATTTGCATCGAGAATTGAAAGGCAACGAGCATTTTCAGGCGATGTATTCTCATGTGTCGCAGCAATGCCTAACAACTGTAGCAGAATCGTTTAAGTCCTATTTGGGGCTTTTAAAGGGTATTAAAAAAGGTACTGTCAATCAACGACCAAAGTTGCCAAACTATCGCAAGCCAGGATTGAATTTGGTCACGTTCCCCGGTGCCGACGTGAAACTGAAGCCAAAGGGGTTGCGCTTTCCGCTTGGCAGACAGGTTAAAGCATGGTTTGGGTTGGATGCTTTCTATTTGCCAATGCCGTCAAACCTAGAATTCAAGGCGATTCGTGAGTATCGAATCCTGCCTCGAAACGGCGCGTTTTACCTTGAATTGGTCTACAAGGTTGAATCTGTGCAATCTGATGTTGATGCGGCTAATGTTTTAGGAATTGATCCGGGATTGAATAATTGGATCACCTGCGTGAGCAACATCGGAACATCATTCGCAGTTGATGGGTTGCATCTCAAATCCCTGAATCAGTGGTACAACAAGCGAGTATCTGTGCTGAAAGAGGGTCAGCCTCAAGGATTTTGGTCAAAGCAGCTATCCGGGATAACTGAAAAGAGGAATAGGCAGGTGCGAGATGCCGTTAACAAAGCGGCTCGAATTGTACTGAATCATTGCATTGAGCATCGAATCGGCACAATAGTATTCGGCTGGAACAAAGAGCAACGGCAAGAAATCAATCTTGGCAGTAAGACAAATCAAAAGTTTGTTCAGATCCCGACTGCCAGACTGAAAGACCGCATCGCTCAACTGTGTGAGCAGTACGGCATTCAGTTCGTCGAAACCGAAGAATCGTACACCAGTAAAGCTAGTTTCCTAGACCTTGATGAACTACCTACATTCGGTGCAAAACCCTTATGGTGGAAAGAGTCTGGGAAGCGTGTTAAGCGTGGGCTGTATCGGTCTAAGGATGGCTTCAAAATTAATGCCGACTGCAATGGTGCGGCGAATATTTTGAGAAAAGTAGCGGCGAAATTGGGTTTCAATCTCGATGGAGTCAGTAGGGGTGCTTTGATTGCGCCTTTGAAAGTCCGGATTTGGGCTGTTCAAGAATCCCCGTCCCTTTAGGGCTGGGGAGTATCAATGGCATCTTTGCTCCCAACTTCTTTGGCAGTTGGGGAACTCTCTTACAATGCGTTTCTCCGGCGATCGCAATACAAGAGAGTCAGTATGATCGTGGTTATGGAATCTATCAAGAATCCTTTAAACGGGTGAATCATCTTTTAAAACCTGAAGGTCTGCTGATTAATGCAGAGTCAGACAAACATAAACAAAGCGGGAGGTACGCACAGGAGAATGCCGTACCACAATAAACCAAAAAGCAATTATTTTTGCTACCCCCGCTTCAGAACTCTCTAGGCGGGGGTTTGTAGTTTAAAGTTATAAACAAGAAGTAATCATGGAGGAAAGCCGTGACCAGCACAACTGACGTATTAAGGCAATCTGTCGTGGTGTTTTCAAAAAATTATCTACCAATGAGCCGGATCGATATTAAACGAGCGATCGCGCTGTTAGTGACTGGTAAAGCGGAACCTCTAGATGCCTCCAAAACAGCCCCCGGATGGTTCGTCCGTTCTCCTAGCGTTGTGCTGCACGTCCCCGAACAAATTCGTTTGACGATGGCAGGTAATGAACGACTTTGGAAAGTGCCACCTGTTAACCGTAGAGAAATTCTGCGTCGAGATCATCACAAATGTCAGTATTGCGGAAGCACCAAACGTTTAACCATTGACCACGTTCTTCCCCGTTCCAAGGGTGGAACCCATACCTGGGATAACGTTGTGACAGCCTGCGAACGATGCAACTCGCTCAAAGGCGATCGCACCCCAGAAGAAGCCAAAATGCCGCTCCGCACTCCAAAGGCACCCTTACATCCGGTTGTTGCCTTCGCTGAACAGTTCTGGCGCGATCACCCACTTGAATAATTGTCATTTGTTAAGCCCTATCTGTCGGTTTTTATCCAGCGCATAACTAACAAATGACGAGCTATATGTAGAAACAGGCAGTGAAAGGGGACAAAATTACCAATGTTAAAGTTAACCTACACTGAAACCGCTTTTCACATGGAGCGTCTGACTCAATCTCCCGAGCAGCTTGTCTCGCTGCGAGTTCGGTTGGCGATGCGAGTCGGTCAAAGCATTCTGGTTGAACCAAGTTCTGCTGCTTTTCTGCTTCCCCGTCATTTGCCTATGTTGCCAATGTTAGAGGATGCTTTATCAAAACATAACTCCGATGCGATCGCTGTGTGTGTCGCGGATGCGGAGTCTGTTGAAGTTAGTTTGACTGGAACTTGGATCACCACTGATCCAGACGAAGAAAATGGTATATTCATCACGCTTTTGGATGAATACACAGAATATTTGCTGTTTACATTGTGGCAAGAAGCCTACATCGGTGCATCTGTTATGAAAGAAGCCGGAGAATAAGACAGTGAATAGTAATCACTGATCGGTAAGAGTTATTCAGTTTCCTGGCTTCTGTTAACGGTAGCAATCCTAAATGAATCGTAAAATAATGAGCAGTGTGAGCGTCTCGCTCACTAAAATCCCACTCACCTAATTAGCTGAAGTGTGCAGGATGCCCACACTACTTTTTGTATCATTCAGGAGTATTATTGTACTGTAAACTGTAAGAGGGTTTCACTTTTTAGTAAACAAAAATAAGCGGGATAAAAACAACATTTGACCGGAGGGTTAACAATATTTATGGGACTAGACTTTACAAACTTCTACAAAGCAACAAACCCCAGTATGACACTAGATTTAGAAAAGGAGGAGGATCGGAAACTTTACATTGATTTTTCGGGTGTACGGGGCGAAGAAGTCATTGAACAGTTGAAAGCACCGATTACCCTGTTTTCCCCCGATGAACCGACTTGTCAACTGTTTACAGGACATATTGGCTGTGGGAAATCTACCGAATTGTCACGGTTGAAGTCTGATTTAACCAAAGAAGGCTTTCATGTGGTTTATTTCGAGTCAGATCAAGACTTAGAAATGAACGATGTTGATGTGGCGAATATTTTATTGGTGATTGCGCGTCAAATTGAAGATAGTTTACTTTCAAATAAAATTCAACTTCAGCCTTCTAAACTAGAAGAACTGATCCGGGGTACGGTACAATTATTAAATTCAGAAGTTAAAGGCGTTAAATTTAAAATTCCTAAAGTGGGCGACTTTGGGATTCAGGAAAAAGATGGACAATTTACCCTTTCGGCTTGGATTGCTGAAATTAATACTCAAGCCAAACAAAGTCCCGAACTCCGCCATATTTTGCGAGAGTATTTAGAACCCCGAACCAAAATTATTTTAGATGCGGTCAATCAAGGCTTAATTGAACCTGCGATCGCCCAACTAAAAAAGCAGGGTAAAAAAGGATTAGTTGTTATTGTTGATAACCTAGATCGGATTGAACTTGTACCCAAATCTTGGGGAAGACCTCAGCCCGAATATTTATTTGTTGATCGAGGTGAACAGTTGCGTCAATTGCGGTGTCATCTCATTTATACTATTCCCTTAGTGCTGCGATTTTCTAATGATATTGTCCGTCTGACAAGTCGTTTCGGAGTTGACCCCATTGCGTTACCGATGGTTCCCGTTAAACATAGAGATAGTCGCGAACATTCGGAAGGAATGGTATTATTAAAACAGATGATATTAGCCAGGGCTTTTCCGCAGTTATCGCCGGAAGAACGCTTAAATTATATCACTGAAATTGTCGAATTTCCAGAACTTTTAGACCGTCTTTGTACTGTGAGTGGGGGTCATGTACGCGAACTTCTTGGACTTGTGCGAGATTGGATTATGCTAGAACGAAAGCTCCCCCTCTCGCATACCGGACTTGAACAAGTGATTCGCAAGCGATGTAATAAAATGAGTTTATCGATTATTGATAAAGAATGGGAATTGTTGCGTCAAGTTCATCAAACTCAAGAAGTTAGCGGCGAGGATGGATATCGTGTCTTAATTCGCAGTTTGTTTGTGTATGAATATTACGACCAACAGGGATCATGGTTTGTGGTGAATCCGATTTTATTAGAGACAGGTAAATTAGAATGAATAGTAATCCCTCAGAACATCTAACTATCCATAACCAAAATACCCTAGAACAACTGGCTTGGGCGATTGAAATGGGTGCGTCTGAGGATAATTTTTCTCTAATTTTTGCCTATTGTAATTCGGTACAACTTCGCGATCGCCTGATTCAAAAATCAAAGGAAATTTGTTCAGTTAAAATTCAAGAAGTTAAACTCAAAACAGAAGATAAACAGCTTTTAGTTGTTATTCAAGCGGAACTCGATACAGCAACTTATCAAGCAGTAATGATATCGGGTTTTGAACGGGTTGAATCTTTGGGTGAACTATTAATTTCTGCTAATAGAGTTCGAGAAGAATTTCGTAAAAAATTTCACTTTCCGATAGTTTTCTGGGTGAATGATACGGTACAGAGTCAATTTTTTCGCGTGGCGAGAGATTTAGAAAGTTGGGGGACAGGTTCGACGTTAGAATTTGAAGTTTCAACAACCGAATGGATCGAGTTAATTCAAGAGGTAACAGATACCGTTTTTTCGGAATTATTGGAAGCGGGTGCGGGTCAATATTTACCAGAAGTTGTACATTTGAGTTCTGAAAAAATTGCCGAGTTACAGTCTGCTAAAGCCGAGTTAGAAAGTCAAAATTTTAGTTTAAATGCTGATTTAGAGGCGAGTTTAGCGTTTGTTTTGGGCTGTGCCAAGTTTGGGGTTTCCGAAGAAGCTAGACAATATTATGAACGGAGTTTGCAACTGTGGGAGGGTTTGTATTTACCCCAGATACCCTTAGAAATCAAGGGTGTAAATCCCCCTCAACCCCCCTTAGAAAGGGGGGAAATTTTGGTGCGGTATGGGTGTGTTTTGTTTCACTTGGGGATTTGGTGGAAAAAATATGCAGATAAACCTCGTTCTGATCGACAAAATTGTTATTCTGAAAGTCTAACCTATCTTCGGCGATCGCTTGATTGTTTTGAACAGGCGCAACGTCCTGATTTAGTGGCAAAATTTATTAATAGTTTGGGAGAGGTTCTGTATTTTTTAGGGAATTGGAATGCTTTAGAGAAATTAGCAAAGCAAGCAATTAAATTACATAAAACCTATCCAGATCCTATTTGGTTAGCCCATGACTACGGAATTTTAAGGTCAGAAGTAGCGATCGCACGTTCGGATTGGAAACAAGTCAAAAAACTCGCAGAACAAGCCATTAGTATTTTAGCAAATGCAGAATTACATTTACCTACTTCTTTGTCAATACGAAAAGAAATAAATCGAAAATGGGCGCAAAGTTATCATCTTGGATGGTATTATTTTTCATTGGGAATGGCGCAACGACAGTTGGGAAAGCATGAAATAGCGATCTCCCACTTAGAAAAAGCAAGACAGCAAAATAATCCCATTTATGATCCTTATTTATATCTACTAATTTTAGCAGAGCTAATATACATTTATCAAGAGAAAAAAGACTACCTCAATGCTTTTAGGATAAAAAAAAGACAGCAACTTATTGAATATCAATTTCGTTTTCGAGCCTTTGTAGGTGCGGGACGAATTTCGCTGGAAATTCCTGAAGTTGACTCTCACTTCGCCGATGAAGAACGTCAACAAATTCTTGCTCAAGAAATTGAAGCTTCAGGACGCGGACAAAATATTAAGGAATTAATTGAACGCATTAGTGATAGTCAAAATAAACTTACCATTATTTACGGTTCTTCGGGAGTAGGAAAAAGTTCTTTGGTTCAAACGGGTTTAATTCCGGCATTGCGTCAAAAAACGATAGAAACCCGTACTGTTTTACCTGTTTTACAGCGCGTTTACGCTAACTGGATCGAACAGCTTTGCAGTCGCATTCTTAGAACGTTTGAGGAGCTGAAAATTAATCACCGTTTGAAAGAAAATTCTCCTTTATTAAAAGAACAGTTAGAAATCTCTATAAAGCCTATTATAGATCAACTCAAGGGAAACTACGAAAGCAATCTGTTCACAGTTTTAATTTTCGATCAGTTTGAAGAGTTTTTCTTTGAATGCAAACAACCTAATCAACGAAAAATATTTTATGAGTTTTTACAAGAATGTTTGAATATTTCCTCGGTTAGAGTCATTTTATCCTTGCGAGAAGACTATCTGCATTACTTGCTCGAATGCAATAACCGTTTAATTGGTTTAGATGTGGTGAATAGTGATATTCTTAGCAAAGATGTTCTTTATTATCTCGGAGATTTTACCAAACAGGAAGCCAAAGATGTAATCGAACGGTTAACGGATCAAGCTGAATTTTCTCTTGAACCTGAACTAATTGAAGCATTAGTTGAAGATTTGTCAAAAGAACGAGGGACGATATTACCTATAGAATTACAGATCGTCGGGGCGCAGTTACAAACGGAAAAAATTACAACTTTTAGACAATATCAACAGCAGGGTGATAAAGGAAAACTGATTGAACGGTATCTTGAAGATTTGATGATGAACTGTGGTGAAGAGAATCAACAAACAGTGTGGGAGTTGCTGCTTCTGCTAACTGATGAAAAAAGAACTCGACCGATAAAAACCAAAAGCGAAATAAAATCAGCCTTGAAGCTTGAATCTGGAAAACATGAAATAATCCTTAGTATTTTAGTAGAATCGGGTTTGATTTTAAAATTTCAAGATGTTTCTGAAGAACACTATCAATTGATTCATGATTACTTAGTTAATCCTATTCGCAAAATGGGGTATGATTTTCTTTTAGAAAAAAAATTAAAAAATAAATTTGAAGATGGGATAATATATGGTTCGATAATATATGGTTAATTATACTTCAGAGATAAACTATCTTTTCTCGCGTTGCAAGTTGTAACCTGTAGGATATAAGCATCTATTTTCAGTTACCAGTCACCAGTTTTTTCAGTTATCAATTATGAATGGGCTTATGCCATAAGCCCCTACAATTTTGTTGATTTTAACCAGTAGGGGTGCAAGGCTTGCACCCAAAAGAAACTAACGGTTGATGAATTTATTACTCAATATGGCGATCACAATTGCTCTTATGGCGGGTTACTTACAGGAAAACTAGACGGGGATTGATAAATTTTGACTTGAGTCTAACTCACCCTACGGGTTGAGAAAAGTAAAAGAATTTTTCACCTGTTCCCTGCTATACCAACAGATACAGAACCCATCTATTACCTAACTTAGAACGGATTTCCATCAGTTTAACCCTTGAAGTCAATTCTTCACATCGAATAAGAAATAAATCAAGGGTTAATGATTCAATTCCGCCATTTTTTACAAAAATTTTGGAAGATCGGTATAAACACATTGCTTCCGGTGTCTTGACTCCATCCTCTAAATCAATAATTCTTCTAATTGATGTTGGTTCCAAAGGGATTGATATAATCCTTTTTGTTGTACCAATTGCTCGTGAGTTCCTTCTTGAACAATTCTTCCTTGATCCATCACTAAAATGCGATTGGCTTTGGCTGCGGCTGACATTTGATGCGAAATAAACACAACTGTTTTTCGTTGGGTTCCTGTCGTTAAATTCTGCAAAATTTCCGTCGCCGTTTGATTATCAACACTCGAAAGTGCATCGTCCAAAATTAACACGGGAGCATCTACCAATAAAGCCCTAGCCAAAGCGGTTCGTTGTCGTTGTCCGCCTGAAAGGGTAATTCCTCGTTCTCCAACAATCGTATCATATTGTTGTGGAAAATTGATAATTTCGCCGTAAATTTTAGCCGTTTTTGCTGCGGATTCAATTTCTGAAAAATCCGCTAGAGGGTTTCCATAGCGAATATTTTCTCGAATCGTTGTACTAAACAAAAAGCTTTCTTGGGGAACATAAGCAATTGTATTTCGCAACTCGGAAAGTCTTAACTGGGTAATATCTTGACCATCGAGAAAAACACAGTCAATGTCAATATCCAATAAACGAGGTAAAGCATTAGCTAGGGTTGATTTCCCTGAACCAATTGCCCCCACAATTGCCACCATTTCACCAGGTTTTATGGTAAAATTAACCTGATCTAAAGCCGGTATTTTACTTCCGGGATAAGTGTAACTCAGATTTGTAGCACTCAGCCAACCTTGAACGGGAGTTGATAAAGGAATGGGATCAAAATGATCGTGAATTTTAGGTTTGACACTCAAAATCGCTTCAATCCGATCAATACTCACTTCTCCCCGTTGATAAGCGGTAATTGTAAACCCAAGTAACGCCGTCGGAAAGACTAATCGTTCGATATACAGAACTAACGCAACAAAATCTCCAACATTTAACTCGCCTTGAGCAATCGTTTGATCTCCCACTGCCAGGAGAATTAATAAACTTAAACTGGCTAATCCCCCTAAAACCGGAAACAAAAAATTACGGGTTTTTGCTAAACTCAAATTTGCTGCAAACAAATTATAATTATACCGTTCAAACGCTCGCTGTTCGTTTTCTTCTTGAGCATAGATTTTAATTAAAGAAATCCCGCTCATATCTTCCTGAAGCAAGTCACTGATATTTGATAACTTCTCCTGCACCTCCATCTGTTGATCCCGCAGTTTGTCACTAAAAACCTGCACTAAAATCAACATCACGGGATAAACAGAAATTGATAACAGCGTCAATCTGACATTAATGAGTAACATGACAGGTAGAGTTAAAGCATAAGCAAATAGCGTATTTGCCAAGCTCAAAATCGCAAACCCTAACAAACGACGAATATTATCAACATCACTGGTGGCTCGGTTAATTAAGTCTCCAATTCGACTATTAGAAAAATAAGCAGGTTCCAGGGTTAACAGATGTTCAAAAATATTTTGTTTGAGGTCATATTCAACTTGTCTTCCCACTCCAAAAATTAAGATGCGAGAAACCATCCGAATTACCCACATCAGAGAAGCGAGTCCAAAAATTAAGAAGACTAGACCGATAATGTTACTGATATCAATCGCATTTTCTAAGTCATTAATACCATTGCGAATTAACAGGGGAATATAAACTCCTAAACCGTTAACAAGTAATAGAGTAAAAATTCCAAGCAGCGATTGTTTCCAATGCGGTCGAATGTAACTTGCTAGTTTTTGCAGTCTTGAATAAGCCATGTTAAAAACTTCAACGTTTATTCATTAAAAAGGGATTTACCCTAGCAAGCGAGAGGCTTGCACTACCCATAAATTGTACAAAAATTTACCCGCTTCAAGTTCACAACTCCTTCAATATTTGCTATATTAACAAAATAGCTACTCTGCACTGTGAGTTGAACGTTCAGGAAAAAGCTGACAAGATCGAGAGGTCCGTTGGTTCACTTCCAACAAACGAGAGGTGATAAATCGATTCATCCACCCTTCTAAATAAATACGGTTCGCTTGTTGTTGTTGGGAATCAGTGCTATTGAGTGGATAAGGTGCTAATCCTTGTATTGTTGCGGTTGTCACACAATACATTGACTTTTGAAAACTCTGACAAATTTGCACCCGTAAATCATCTTCTCCTCGACAACTTGTACGGTAAATCTCGTGTAAATAATCGGGTAAATAGTGAATCATATCTTGCATTAATTGCGTCGGCGGAATTCCTGAACCGCCAATCGGAAGGGGATCAGCGTATAATGCACCGTAGGTAAACTCTTTTTGTTCGGTGGGAATTTGATGGACTTGAGCATTATAAGAAACGACACCTTGAAACGGTGTTCCTCGGAAGAAAACTGCTTCTACATAGGGAATGGCTGTGTCTGCTAAAAAGGTTAATCCGACAGAATCGGGGATGATCTCATAAACGCGATCGCGAAGTTTGACTTTGTAAGTAATCGGTTGATTAGCAGCAGCAACTAAACCCTTTAAAATATGATCAACCACTTGAGGAATCGATTGGATTTCACCTTGATCGTAGCGATCAGAAAGTTCGATAAACATATCGCTCATTACGCGCCAAAATTGACCTAAAGCACTGTAATAGGACAGTTGACGAATAGATTCGGGAAGAAAATCAGGAAACAGTTTATTGACTCCTAAAATCAACCCATTATTTTTAAACCTTGCTTGAATGGCTGTATTAGCAAGCTGCTTAAATTCAGGAGAATCTAAATAAGCATCTAATCCGCCGCCCCCATGCCAGAGCATGGCTTTCATGCAATATTCAGCATACTCATAGTTAATCCGATCATGCCACCAATGCTGTAACAATTTTGACAGCGTAATTTCTCCATTGAAATATTTAAAAAAGGGAAAGAATACGAGAAATTGATTTTCAGCAATGTAAATTAGATTACGAGAGTACGCATCCAAAACCACGCCATAGCTTTTAAGAATGCCAACAACTTCGACCACATTTTCCGGGTAGTCAGGCAGGAGGGCATCACCAGCTTGCAGTCGTTGGATAAATTCTTCGAGTGGATGAAGAGTAGGTTGAGATGTGGTACTGCTCATAAGTTGGTTATTTGTTGGTTTGTTTGTGATTATTGGTAGGTCGTTTGATGACGACTGTTTAGGGGACTGAACTTCAGAAATATTGCAGCCAGTCCTCTATATTTTAATTATTATTTCAACCGATTTGTTGGGGAAGCATTGGCAACGGTAGCAGAAAGATTCACTAAAGCAGTGGTTGTCGTTTCACTTAAGTTAAGAAGTAAACTGGGTTGAATTCCCAAGATTGTAATAATCATAGCCAGAACCATAGCGGGAATGCGATCGCGCCATTGAACTTGTGGCAGATTGACAACCCAATCTGATAAACGTCCGAAAAAGACGCGGTTGATCATAATCAGGAAATACACCGAAGTTAAACCCGTTCCAATCATGCACAATAACGTTTGTACAGGAAACACTTCAATACTGCCGCGAAACACAATAAACTCCGAAATAAATCCAACTAAACCGGGAATTCCTGAACTTGCCATCACCGCTAGAATCATCAAACTGCCAATTAAAGGCAAGCCCCGTTCCGGGTTCAGTAGTCCACGCAACACATTTAAATCCCGACTTCCTGACTTTTTATAAACCACACCCACCAATAAAAACAGTAACCCCGAAATCAAACCATGACTCACCATTTGTACAACAGATCCGAGTAAACTCAAAGGCGTAGCAGCAGCGAATGCTAGCAGAATATAACCCATGTGAGCAATCGAACTATAAGCAACCATTTTCTTCATATCCGTTTGATAAATGGCGCAAAAACCCCCATACAATACACTGACAACCGCCCAACTCGCCATCCAAGGAGCGACAATTTGCCAAGCCTCGGGAAATAATCCCACCCCAAACCGTAATAAACCGTAGGTTCCTAACTTGAGTAAAACTCCAGCTAATAAGACAGAAATCGGTGTGGAAGCTTCAACGTGGGCGTCGGGTAGCCAAGTATGGAAAGGAACCAACGGAATTTTAATGCCAAACCCGACAACAATTCCAGTCAGTAAAATTAATTGCGTGCTAATCGGTAAAGTGGCAATTCCTAAAGATCCAGAACTCAGTATTGCTAAATCAAAATTGGGGGCGGAAGTCAGGAAAACAATTCCTAAAAAAGAAGCTAACACGAGAATACCGGAAACCGCCGTGTAAATTAAAAATTTAGTCGCGGCATAACCCCGTCGTTTACCACCCCAAATCGCAATTAACAAATAAAGTGGGATGAGTTCAAGTTCATAAAAGAGTAAAAATAGCAGCAGATTTTGAGCTAAAAATGTTCCAGCGATACCCGACGCAATGAACAAAATGAGAATATAGTAGAGTCGATGACGACTAATATTGCTGTCTGTACTCCAAATCGCAGTGCTAGTTAAAAGACCATTGAGAATAATCAAAGGCAATGACAAACCATCCAGCCCCAAATAGTAATTTAATCCCAAGGGTTCAATCCAAGGGATAAACTCACTCATCTGCAAGTCCGCAAAATCCGGGTTAAACAGACGGGCTAAAATCAGCGACCAAACAAACAAACTTCCGGCGCTCAAAAAGGCAACTTGACGGGCTTGTTTAGCAGTAAGCTGTGGCCAAAGTCCAATGATTGCAGCACCAATAATCGGTATCCAAATGAAAACACTTAACATGGAATATTTGTAATGTTTTGTTGGTAATTGGGTGGAAAAATAGAGGGAAAAAGAGTGAGAATGGCATCAAAAATCAGCAAAGCGTTCAATTGCAAATCTCTAAAATTGCCACAACATCAAAATGATCAGCAAACCTACTGCGATCGTAATGGTCAGAACATAAAATTGAGACTGACCCGAAATACTATATTTTAAGCCTTCACTACTTCCCAATGTGGCTAAACCCAAAGCGTTGACTACTCCATCGATAATATAGCGATCAACCCAAGCGCTAATTGCTGAAAGACGACTCACCAAAAAGACAACCGTGACATCGTAGAGTCGATCAATATAAAAGTCATAGGCTAACAGTTCTTGTACCGATTTCCAGGGTAGGCGAACAGGCCTTTCCACAACACCATAGAGATATATTGCCCCTCCCACTGCAACCCCAATCAAACCGGATATCCAGAGTAAAGGAACTGCCGTTTGATGAATCAGTTCAGTGATTCCAGAAGCGGGAATATCCCGTAAGGGTGCTGACCAACTCAGGAGTAATTGCCACTGTTGCAACATCAACGGGATCAGCAAAGTGACAATCGTCATGGAAACCATCGGTACCGCCATCTGCCAGGGAACTTCCGGTGTACGCCTGGTTTTGGGTTGGGGTTCACCCGTAAAGATTAAACCAAAAACTCGGGTTAAGTTCAGCGCTGTTAAGCCGTTCACCAGCAGCAAAATTAAAACTAACCACCAGGGAGTTTCCCAAAACCCACTCACCCAACGCCGCATCGTCCAAAATGTTCCCAAGGGTAGCACCGCAACCATTCCACTCGCACCGACGAGGTAAGCGGTTGTTGTCGCAGGCATCCGTGACCAGAGTCCCCCCATTTCAGTCATGTCTTGGGTACTGGTAGTCAGAATAATTGATCCGACGCTCATAAACAGCAAGGCTTTGGCAAGGGCATGAGTTAGGAGTAATAATAAGGCAATATCAACCTGTTTGAGTCCGACTGCGATGAAGACTAACCCCAGGTATGCGCTTGTAGAATGAGACAGGGCGCGTTTGATGTCAATTTGAGCGATCGCCACTAAACTCGCCCCAATAGCCGTAGCGCTTCCGAGCGCGATCAGAACGCCGTCGGTAATCGGTGAAAGGGCTAAAACGGGTTGCAGTTTGATCAGCACAAAAGCTCCGGCTGAAACGACAACGGAGTTTCGCATGATAGAGGCGGGGTTAGGGCCTTCCATTGCTTCATCGAGCCACAAGTGCAAGGGAAATTGGGCGCATTTTCCAATGGGGCCTGCAATTAGACCCAAACCGAGTAGAGTAGCTGTTAGGGGTTTTAATTCGGCAGTTTCAGCCCAAATTTCTAAGTCGGAGAAGCTTAAACTCCCGGATAATGCCGATAAAGCGACGACTCCCATTAATAGCAGTACATCTCCAACTCGCTTGGTGAGAAAGGCATCTCGGGCGGCGGTTACGACTAACGGTTGAGCATACCAGAATCCCACCAATAGATAGGTTGACAGGGTGAGCATTTCTAGCAACCCATAGGTGAGAAACATTGAATCACTTAAGGCAATCCCACTGATCGCCGCTTCAAAAAAGCCCAATAGGGTATAAAACCGAGCGATCGCCCAGTCTTTTTCCATGTATCCCAAGGCATAGAATTGAGCGACTAAACTCAATCCTGCCACTAATTCCATCGCTCCCACACTGACGGGGGAGATTTCGATAACAAAGGATATATCTAAGTCAGGGGCGGTTAACCACGAATAGGCTAGGTTTAAGGCGGGATGATTCCAAGTGATTCTAAACAGCAGTGAGCCGTGAATGAAGGCTAAGAGGGTCATCAATAAATTAATGTAGGCGGCAGGTCTTGGCCCTGTACGTCGGACTAGCCCCATTGCCCAAGGCAGGGTCAAAATCGCCCCGATCAATCCATAGAATGGTATACACCAACTCGTTTGTAGAAGGAACTGACTCATTGATAATGTTTCCTGAAATGGCTCCTATAATAGACTTTTTTAATGCTGATTATTTAATTTAATAATTCTCTCATCACTTGGGGTGTTCGTCTATACTCTCCTTCAAATCGACTCCATTGGAGTCGTCGGCATTCAAAAACAGATCAAGAAAAATCCTGACTTCAATTTCAGTCGGGGGTGAGTATTCCTCTGGCAGCAATCTCAGCAATTTGGGTAAAATGAACTTGAGAATCTCTCTCTCTTGTCATCTCTTCCCCTATCCAATTCTTAAATCTTTTCAGGGTATTAATGAATGAATTGGAAGACTCTGGTATGGGATTAATTATATCCCTATCAATTTGATAGAAACTTTATAAAAATGGAGTCAACATCATGCACCCTGTAACTCGCATAGAATTTCTTTCTGATGCTGTGGAAATGCACAAAATTTTGGATAGTTTAGATCGAGTCGGTGTCTCGAATTATACTGTCCTGCCCAACGTCCTCGGCAAAAGTCGGCAAGGTGAAGTCTTTGATGATATGGCAGTGACGGGTTTGGGAGGTCAGGTTTATATTATTTCCTATTGTCTCCCTGAGCAAGTCAAGACGGTTGTTGAAGAGATTCGACCTATCCTCAATAAGTTTGGCGGTTCTTGTTATATCTGTGATGCGATGGAAGTCCGTTCGGTTAAGTGTATTTCTTCCCTCTAACACCCAATTTCTTTAATATCTAGCCCGTCTTTTCGGTTAACATCTAGACGGGTTAGTGTTCAATCAATTCATCGATACTAAAGCCAAAATTGATTGATAATTCCCAGATAAATGGGAATGCCAACAATAATGTTGAAGGGGAATGTTAAAGCCAATGCCATTGAAATATACAAACTGGGGTTAGCTTCAGGAACCGACATTCGCATCGCGGCTGGAACGGCTATATAAGAGGCACTGGCACACAACACCGCAAATAATAAAGCGTTGCCTTTTGACATTCCAATTAAAGCGGCTATTAAAATCCCTACAATCGCGTTAAAAACGGGCATGAAAATCGAAAATCCTATTAAAAATGAGCCGCTTTTTTTCAAGTCTTGAATTCGACGAGCCGCCACCAGTCCCATGTCCAACAAGAAAAAGGTTAAAACGCCGTAAAACAGCTCTCCTGTAAAGGGTTCGAGACTTTCCCAACCTTGTTGACTGGTGACAATTCCCACGAACAAGCTGCCGACTAATAAGAAGACTGAACCGTTTAAGCAAGCTTCTCGTAAGACTTCTGAAACCGATAATTTTTCCTCGTTTTCTGAACGATTCGCGAACAGTTGAACTAGAAGCAGTCCGATGATAATAGCGGGAGATTCCATTAAGGCTAATGCCGCCACCATATGACCACCAAAATCAATTCCCAGTCGGCTTAAAAAGGAACTCGCGGTCACAAAAGTAACAGCACTAATGGAACCATAGGCGGCTGCAATTGCGGCGGAATTATAAATATCCAGTTTGAGTTTGAGAATAAAAAAAGAGTAAATGGGAACGATAGCAGCAACAATGATAGCGGCGAGTAAGGTGAGAGTAATTTCAGCATTGAGACCGCTTTCATGGATTTCATGTCCTCCTTTAAACCCAATTGCAAATAATAAATAAAGCGAAAAAAGTTTGGGGATAGGTTGGGGAATTTCTAAGTCTGATTTGAGAAAAACGGCACTCATCCCGATGAAAAAAAATAGGACGGGTGGATTGAGAATATTAGAAAGGATCAGACTTGCATTCATGGGCTATATAGATCAAAAAAACGGGCTACCCACTTCAGCAATCCGATTGTTTTGAATATCAGTTGAACTGAAACTGTTCTGACAATCGACCTTGCTAAAATTAGGTATTTTTACTAATTTTTTCTGTAAAAGTTAAAAAGTGTGAATAAACAATAAGTATATAAACAGCTCTTTGATTTTTACAAATCTACCATAAGAAACTCGACTCTGACAATGCAATGGTTCGAGAAGTTTTGTAATGAATAAAGTTTTTTAATTAAGTAATATATAGTTTGTAACGAAATCTGATGTAAATTTAAACAAAACTTCTTGACAGTTGCGATCAGTTGTTAGTCAAACAGAAATCAAAGGGATAAAATTTAGAAGTCGGGGTTGATCCGATGAACAAGCCAGATGAACTGAATCTAAGCAACTTTGACGAGATCAGTTGCCGAACTTCCTCAACTTTGAGAATCAAGTCGGGGTTTGAGGCAGTCACAGTTATGCTCATCTGAAAGTTGGGTAGAAGTAAACTTTTTTAATAAAATATTAATTTTTGTTACGCATTAACGATTTTAATTAACTTCATCAGCAAGAATAATAGAGATTTATATTGTCAAGGAAGACACAATTCTCCTATTCTATTAATCAGGGAGAAAGGTAAGAAGGGTTCTAGAAGCGAAAAATCGCAATTCTGGTTGTCATTCTACCGATTGGTCTAAAAATTTTACGCAGTTTGTGCTGCTTTTGTGTTCATTAGGAGTTAAACGATGTCAATCGCTGTTGGGATGATTGAAACCATAGGTTTTCCAGCCGTTGTAGAAGCGGCTGACTCAATGGTGAAAGCCGCCCGAGTCACCTTAGTTGGGTATGAAAAAATTGGAAGTGGTCGCGTAACCGTAATTGTTAGAGGCGATGTGTCTGAAGTTCAAGCCTCCGTTGCGGCGGGAATTGAGGCGGTAAAGCGCGTCAACGGCGGTGAAGTGTCATCAACCCACATTATTGCTCGTCCCCACGAAAACTTGGAATACGTTCTGCCCATCCGTTATACCGATGCAGTGGAACAGTTCCGGGCTTACTAAAATCATCATGCAGTTCAGATTCATCTGGACTCGCTTCACTCATCAGTCGTACAAGGCTCACCAGCAAGAGGCAAGCAGCAAGCAATGTCGCGGAAATTCCTCAAAGGAAACTGGTTAGTGAGTCAGTCTTGTACGACCTCAAAGTGTGTTCATTGAATTGTCAGATCAGGAGTTAAGTATGGCCATTGCAGTTGGCATGATTGAAACCTTGGGGTTTCCGGCTGTGGTAGAAGCAGCCGATTCGATGGTAAAAGCAGCTCGCGTTACTCTCGTGGGATATGAGAAAATCGGGAGTGGACGAGTAACGGTAATTGTGCGAGGAGATGTTTCAGAAGTACAAGCTTCTGTCTCAGCCGCCATGGAGACGGTGCGTCGAGTCCATGGGGGTCAAGTGCTATCGACTCATATTATTGCTCGTCCCCATGAAAATTTAGAGTACGTTCTGCCCATTCGTTATACCGAAGCCGTAGAACAATTCCGCGAAAGTGTCAGTGGAATTCGCTCACTCAACCGTCCCTAAAGACAAGTCAGTTTTAGAAAAACAGATAGGGAAAAGACCAGCAACTGATGATTCTGGTCAGCGAAGAGTTCGACAGTCGATTCTACTGTATTTTCCATTTAGACCTCGCACCAGCAGAGTCTAAATCTGATTGAACAGCAAAATCGCACAATTGCTGAACTCTTAACCTTTCTGGGTTGACGAGCTAATCATTTCCAAACTCACAAAATCGCACCTAAACCCGAAAAACCCATGAAAATTGCCAGAGTCATTGGCACCGTCGTCAGTACCCAAAAAGAGCCGAGTTTGAGAGGTTCAAAATTTCTACTGTTGCAATTCATTGATGAAACCGGAGAAACTCTCCCCGAATATGAAGTTGCCCTAGATTACGTCGGCGCAGGTTTTGACGAGTGGGTTCTCGTGACGAAAGGAAGTGCAGCTCGTCAAGTTCCCGGAAGCGAAACTCGTCCTAGTGACGCGGCTGTAGTAGCAATTATAGATACCATTACAGCGGGAAATCGTTCGCTCTACAGCAAAAAAGATCAGGAACGTTAGTTTCAACCTTGAGGCAAAATTCCTGAGCCATTCCACAACAAACAACAGAAAACTCATAAAGATTGATTAGGAGAAATTCAATTATGGCAGTCCGTAGTATAGCGGCTCCTCCCACACCCTGGTCAAAAAACTTAGCCGAGCCGAAAATCGATTCTACAGCCTACGTTCACTCCTTTTCTAACATCATTGGAGATGTGCGAATTGGAGCGAATGTTTTGGTTGCACCTGGAACCTCCATCCGCGCTGATGAGGGATTCCCCTTTTATATCGGCGAAAACTCCAACATCCAAGATGGAGTGGTCATTCATGGCTTAGAAGAAGGCCGAGTTAAAGGAGATGATGGTCAATCCTACTCCGTTTGGATTGGGAAAAATACCTCCATCACCCATATGTCCTTGATTCACGGCCCCGCCTATGTGGGAAATAACTGCTTCATCGGCTTCCGTTCCACCGTGTTTAACGCCCGAGTTGGAGATGGTTGCATTATCATGATGCACACCCTGATTCAAGATGTCGAAATTCCCTCGGGTAAATATGTCCCTTCCGGGGCAATTATCACCAACCAACAACAGGCTGATCGCTTACCCGATGTTAACGACGCTGATCTGAAGTTCTCCACTCATGTCATCGGAGTCAATCAAGCGCTAAAAGCGGGTTATAAATGCTCGGAAAATGCCGCTTGTATGACGGGTATTCGCAACGAAGTTAGCAATCCCGCCACTAACGGCGGTGGACGCGATCGCTCCTATGCCTATGCGAGTAGCGGTAGCCTCGATGCCAGCATTGTCGCACAGGTGAATCAACTGTTAGCTCAAGGCTACAAAATCGGCAGCGAACACGCCGACAAACGCCGCTTCCGCACCAGTTCTTGGCGCAGTTGCACCCCCATTGATTCTAACAACTCCAAAGACGTGATGGCAGCGCTTGAAGCCTGTTTACAAGAACATCAAGGGGAATATGTTCGTTTGTTGGGGATTGATCCTCAAGCCAAGCGTCGAGTCTTTGAGGAAATTATTCAACGTCCTGACGGCATCGTACAGAAATCCTCAAACGCTCAAGTATCAGCACCAGCATCCAGAGCTTCTGCACCGAGTCCGGCGAGTGCCTCCTTTGCCAGCAGCAGCATGAGTTCTAGCCTGAGCGAACAAATTAGTCAATTGTTGGCTCAAGGTTGCAAGATTGGTCTGGAAAGTGCCGATAAACGCCGCTTCCGTACCAGTTCTTGGAACAGTGGCCCCTCAATTGAATCGACTCGGGTTGCTGATGTGGTCGCACAAGTCCAAGGCTTCGTCAGTGAACATTCGGGAGAATACGTGCGGTTAATTGGGATTGATCCCAAAGCCAAACGTCGCGTGGTTGAAGAAATTATTCAACGTCCTGATGGCCCTGCCCAGTCTGCTCCTCAATCAACCATTGCACCGACTGCTCGCCCTGTTGCTTATCAGCCTGCGGCTTCCGTCAGTTCATCCAATGGGGGTGGTGTCAATTCAGAATTGATCACATCCGTTCGCAGCTTACTCGCTCAAGGCTACAAAATCGGGACTGAACACGCCGACAAACGCCGCTTCCGCACAGGCTCTTGGCACAGTTGCGCTCCCATTGAGTCAACCCGTGATTCTGAGGTGATTGCTGCTTTAGAAGGCTGCATGAAAGAACATAGCGGTGAGTATGTTCGGATGATTGGCATTGACCCCAAAGCCAAGCGTCGGGTGATGGAAGAGATTATCCAAAAACCGAACTGACTCAACTCAGCCTTGATATCTCTAGAGGTTCACACTCAATGTATAGGTCGCCACCGCAACTCCTGAACAATGCTTCTGTTTTCGTGAGTGGCGATGTTACCATCGACCCCAGTGTGGCGATCGCACCAGGAGTCATTCTCCAAGCTGATCCAGACAGTCAAATTGTGATTGCCACTGGGGTTTGTATTGGTATGGGAGTCATTGTCCATGCTCATCAGGGCCGGATAGAAGTTGAAGCCGGAGCAACGATTGGTGCAGGGGTTTTAGTGGTGGGTGATGGAACAATTGGGGCGAAAGCAAGTATCGGAGCCGAAGCAACTCTGCTCAATCCTGCGATCGCTGCCAAACAAGTTGTACCCGCAGGTACAATTATGGGGGATGAATCTCGTTGCGTCACGCTCTCTCCATCATCTGAGGAGAACAGTGATTCGGGATCAGTGGAGGAATCCCCCATTGATCAGGAGGAATATTCACAGTCTGGGAAACCTTCAGAAGTGTCGCCCGAAACATCGTCTACTTTAGACACCAAGGCGGCGACGGCTGTACAGGAATCCTCCAACCCTCCGGCAACAATTATCTACGGACAAGTTCATTTAAATCACTTGTTAGACACACTGCTTCCGCATCGCAAGTCTCTCAACAATTCCAAACCCAACGATCGCTCTCCCTAAAAAGTTAGTAAGATAAGGATAGGGAATTCCAAATTGGGCCTTGGGTTTCGCAGAGTCAGAGAACAGCACTTCGCGCTTACGGGTGAAGGGGTAAAAATAGACAACAGAATCAAGATTTTCCTGCTTTTGTGGACTGTCTCGGTATCCCGATGCCCCTTTGCCCAACTCCCTCGCTCTGAAATCCATAGTCCCCACTCCAACAATCGCCAGCATGGATGCACACCTGCAAAAATTTGTTTCCTCTCAACAGATGAAGCGACCCGAATACCAAGATATGGCTTTGGGTTTAGTTGAAACTCGCAGCTTTCCCGCTATTGTCGGGACGGCTGACATGATGCTGAAATCAGCAGGTGTTCATCTTGTCGGTTATGAAAAAATTGGCAGTGGGTACTGTACTGCCATTGTCCGGGGTCGCATTGCTGATATTCGGTTAGCTGTAGACACCGGAACCGATACTGCTAAACAGTTTAATCAATTTGTTTCGTCTCTGGTGATTGCCCGACCCCTTCCCAACCTAGAATATGTTTTACCGATTAGTGCGCGTTTATCTCAACTGGCTAGCAGTGGCGGTTATAGTCGTCTGAGTAACCGAGCAGTGGGTTTAGTCGAAACACGGGGTTTTCCGGCGATGGTGGGTGCTTGTGATGCGATGCTGAAAGCGGCGGAAGTTTATCTGGCCTCCTATGAAACCATTGGGGAAGCCTTATGTACGGCGATTATTCGGGGTTCTGTGGCGGATGTGGCGGTGGCGGTAGAAGCCGGAATGTTAGAAGCTGAACGCATTGGGGAATTAAACGCTGTGATGGTGATTCCTCGACCTTTAGATGATTTAGAACAAACTTTACCTCTGGCGAGTTGTTGGATAGAAGAAAAACGTCAACCGCTTAAATTCCCTGTGAATGTGAAAGAAACAGAGAAAGAAACGATTAAATTACCTGATTTAAAAGCACTCCCTCAACGCATCGAAGAAGACAATAATTATTTATAGCAGTCCGTTCTGAGTTGTGTGTAATATCTTTTTGCAAGAGGCAAAAGCGCAAACTTGCGGCCCGGCGGTTTCCGTCGAGAGCAAAGTTTGCAAGAGAGGCAAGAGGCAAGAGGCGCTCTTGGGAAGTCGTTTCAGACTTTTTATCAGCTTTTAGATTTCTCACAAATCATTTCTGATTGCTATATAATTTAAAATTTGGGAAACGGGAATAAGAGAAGAAAGACCACAAAGACACACCAGACACAAAGCGTAAACCTTGATGATCTTTGTGTTTTTTTGCGTCTAGATACTGCTATAAATTCCCTCTATCTAAAGAAATAGGTTAATATTCACCCCTTGACTCTCCAGTTGACTGGAGACTGTATCTTGAGAGCATACTTCTGATGGAGTCAAGGTGATGGAAACCATCTATTTGCGACTAAAAGGCATGGGGTGTGCTGCTTGTGCCAATAAAATTGATCGCGTTATTCACGAAATTCCCGGTGTAGCAGACTGTAACGTTAATTTTGGCGCAGAACAAGCCACCGTTCAGTATAATCCGAAACAAACTAATATTAAGACGATTCAAGAAGCGGTTACTGATGCGGGATATGGCGCGGAACCTCTAGAAAATACTCAAAATAGCCTCGAAGATCGGGATGAAGAAAACCGTCAAATTGCCCAAAAATTGAGGCGCAAAGTTATTATTAGTGCGGTTATTAGTAGTATTTTAATTATTGGAAGTTTACCGATGATGACGGGGTTAGAAATTCCGTTAATTCCGATGTGGTTACATAACCCCTGGTTGCAGCTTATTTTAACAACTCCGGTAATGTTTTGGTGTGGAAAAACCTTTTTTACAGGCGCGTGGAAAGGGTTAAAACGTCACAGTGCTGACATGAATACTTTAATTGCTGTCGGAACAGGTTCGGCTTACCTTTATTCGATATTTGTGACAATTTTTCCGGGATTTTTTATCAGTCAAGGGTTAAATGCGGATGTGTATTATGAGTCAGCCGCAGTGATTATTACTCTGATTTTACTCGGACAATTACTTGAACATCAAGCCAGAGGAAAAACATCTGAAGCCATTAGAAAATTGATGGGTTTACAAGCCAAAACAGCAAGGGTTGTCAGAGATGGAAAAGAAGTCGATATTCCGTTAGAAGCCGTTAATGTTGGAGATATTATTATTGTTCGTCCCGGTGAAAAAATACCCGTTGATGGTGAACTGATAGAAGGAGGTTCAACAATTGATGAATCAATGGTAACAGGGGAAAGTGTACCTGTTGAAAAGCAACCCGGAGATGACATTATTGGCGCGACAATTAATAAAACTGGAAGCTTTAAATTTCGGGCTTCGAGAGTGGGAAAAGATACCGTTTTAGCGCAAATTGTCCAACTGGTTCAACAGGCGCAAGGTTCAAAAGCACCCATTCAAAAATTAGCTGATCAAGTAACAGGTTGGTTTGTTCCGGTTGTGATTGGCATCGCGATTTTTACCTTTATTATTTGGTTTAATTTAACGGGGAATTTAACCCTAGCAACGTTAACCAGTGTCGGGGTTTTAATTATTGCTTGTCCTTGCGCGTTAGGATTAGCAACACCCACTTCTGTAATGGTAGGAACGGGATTAGGGGCAGAACACGGTATCTTAATTAAAGGCGCAGAAAGCTTAGAACTCGCTCACAAAATTCAAACGATTATTCTCGATAAAACCGGAACCTTAACCGCCGGAAAACCAACAGTTACCAACTATATTACCACAGGAGGAACCACCAATGATAACGAATTAAAACTCTTACGATTAGTCGCCGCAGTTGAACGTAAATCAGAACATCCTTTAGCCGAAGCGATTGTACAATATGCTGAATCTCAAGGAGTTGATTTTCCCTTACCTGAACCTGAAGACTTTGAAGGCATGACAGGAATGGGAGTTCAAGGTTATGTTTCAGATCGATTTGTTCAAATTGGAACGAGTCGCTGGATGGGAGAATTAGGCGTTGATATTAAACCCTTAAAACTGTTTCAAGAACAATGGGAAACCGAAGGCAAAACAACTGCTTGGATAGCCGTTGATGGTACAATAGAAGGAGTAATGGGGATTGCTGATACCCTCAAACCCTCTTCAGAAAATGCGATCAAAACCTTAAAAAGAATGGGGTTAGAAGTGGTGATGATTACCGGAGATAATCAAAAAACGGCTGAAGCCATTGCTTCACAAGTGGGAATAGAAAGAGTCTTTGCAGAAGTTCGTCCCGAACAAAAAGCAGATTTAGTAAAATCGATTCAAAAAGAAAAGAAAAGAAAAGGAGAAAATCATCGAATTGTGGCGATGGTTGGAGATGGAATTAATGACGCACCTGCCCTCGCTCAAGCTGATGTGGGAATTGCCATCGGTACCGGAACAGATGTGGCGATCGCAGCCGGAGATATTACTTTAATTTCTGGAGAATTAACAGGAATTGCCACTGCAATTAAACTGAGTCGCGCCACGTTGAAAAATATTCGCCAAAATCTGTTTTTTGCCTTTATTTATAACACCGCAGGAATTCCCATCGCTGCTGGAATTCTCTATCCGTTCTTTGGCTTGTTACTTAATCCAATTATCGCCGGAGGTGCGATGGCAATGAGTTCAGTTTCTGTCGTGACAAATGCCTTGCGTTTACGGAACTTTAAACTGTAATCGTGGTCTTGAAAAATTCTTAGATTAGACTCTAGATACTTGAAATTAAATCTAATCTTGATGAGCAAGAATTAAATTTAGGATATTCAATTCATTAGAGGTTAAAAAATACTTATCTGTGAAAAGTTTACTTCTCATCTCATTCAGGCTGTAACTTCTAAAAACCAGCCAAGGGAAATCTTTGTATTTATGACCAATTGGCAGAATATTACTAACAGGATATAGAGAACTAATATAGGTTGCTAGAAGATCTCGAAATCTTTGATCTTCTGGTTCTTCATCATTGCTAGAAAAATATTGACTCATCGCCTCACCTGTAATAAATGTAAATAACGGCAGAGCATAATATTGATCAAAGTACAGGCTATTTTGTTCAAATTTTTGCGTCTTATTCGGTTGCTCCTCCAGTAAGTTGACTAACTCTATTGCTTCATTAAGAGCAGAGCGGATACTTTCTGGATAAGCCGGACTATTTTTTATTTCTAACATCTGATGCAATAATTTACCGTTATTAAAAGTAACAATATCTTGTCCAATCCGCATTTTATACTTTTCCTCTACCGTTCTACCCGCGAGAGGAACCACTAATAAGCTACCATTAATATAACCCGATTGAATGGGAGTAAAGCCAAGTAAACTATCTAAAGTTGTATTGATTAAATCTGAAAATTTTGTCGAAAATGACTCTCGCAATTCTAGATAGGACAGTCCTTGATCTTCTTTAAAAGCTAATCCATTCCCTATATTGATATCGACTGAATTTAACAGACCTTCTAAGCTAGAATAAACTTCTTTCAAAAGTTCATCATTAGGACGTTTACGTTGTTCCTTTTTGAGTTGTTTAATCAGCATACTCATCTTGCTGCTAAAAGTTTGACCCGCAGCAAACACTGACTTTCCACCTATGGGAATCATCATAAAATAACTTCCACCAATATTACCAGAGCCAAAAATTCGGGTCATTATGGAAGTCTTTAAAATTAGGATAATATTCAAAAGGTTTAGACGAGTTTCCTGCAAGGATAGTTCTTGCTCATCGCTAGAGTTTTGTAAGGATGACTGAGGGTTTTTGGGGTAATACACAATTTGTTCAGATAAATAAAAAACTAACTCCTTGTCTTGACTATCCAGAGTTTTTTGAATACCATCTTCTTCGTAATATCCACGACCTCTATAGATTACCTGAATTACTTCCATTAGGTTTTTTTCAATTTCAAAACGAGGGATATCAACCAGAATATGTTTGGCTTTAGGAAATGATAAACCTCGACTGGCTGAAGCCGTCATAAAGATGACTTTTACTTGATTTTGCTTCAGGGGAATTTGTTTCTTTTCGTATTCAGAAAGACTTGCGTGAATTTCTAAGTAGTCTTCATATTGTTTAAACTCACCCTGCTGCTCTCTAATTTTTTCAATGAGGTCAGCCAATCTCTGCTTATCCTGAATGTAAACAATGACTTGAGCAGAATTAGGTTTATTTAAAAAAGTCTTGATGTCTTCTACAATTTCCTCCTGAACACGTTTTTCTAAGTCATATTTTTTTATTCGGTAAAGATTTTCATTAAATTTAATAGATTCTATAAAAATTTTATATTTTATTTCTAAACTTTTAGCTGGATAAGAGTTGGCATTAATAACGGTAGCATCTAATCCATTAAACTGGAATGATTGCACAGACAAAGGTAAATTCTTAGAAGTAACTTTTCTAAAAAAGATTTTATTGGGTTCTGCGGAAGTTTCCTCTAGATGCTGCTTAATTACATCTGGATCAACAATTGAAGCATCAGCTACAATAATTTTTGTGTTAAAACCATGTTGACTGTCAATTACTTCATATTTTTTTAAGAGCCTACTCATTCCGTTGAGAAACTCTACTCCACTATCATCGCCTGTGATTTCATCAATCATAATAAATAAATTCTTAATTTTACTAGAGATTTTTTTCATCTCAGCAGGAACTACAATTCCTTCTGTAGAGTTATAAGCATCTTTAAAGATTTTTTCAAAATGATCTAAAGTATCTTTTCCACTTTGAGTTTTCTTTAAAGATTGAATAGAAACTGTCGCTACTATGTTCTGGGATAGATCACATTTAATAGCCGTATAGATGGCTTGGCAAATACTATATAAAACACCTTTATTGTGTGGACCTATATCTTGAATTTGATCTTCCGTTAGTCTGCCAAGATTTTTGGATAATGAGGTAGAGGTTAATTCATTGGTTTGATTAATAAAATGTATAGTCTGCTCTATAAAATCATCTGTACGCTCGTTTGACAAATAATTTACAGTAAATTTTCCATCGTTATTTTTAATCAAATTAGCTGATGTAGTCAGCGTAAATATTCGGTCATCATCCAGTAAATTTGTTTGTTGATTTTTAAATTTTTCGATAATGTCTAGGTTAACTTGTTTTCTAGGACTGACGTAGAAAAATAAAAACCCTTCATCTAGACAATTTTTGCTTTTTAAAAAGTTAGCAATTGCTGTCGTTTTACCAATACCAGGATTACCTGTTAAAAAAATGTAGGTAGCATCAGAACTCAATGCTTTAGTAATGAGTTCAGCATGAGCGTTTCTCAGATCTAAATCTGGAGTGACTTGCAATTGTTTTGCTAAATCAGGCGGAATTATATCTATGGAGTTACAAAAATCTTTTATACGCTCTTGATGAAGAATAGATGTTATCCCATCTTTAGCAACTTTTGAAAACTTATTCAGAAAATCTCTACCATTTTCAAAGCTCTTAGCCGCATTGCGCTGAATTTGTCGTAAAACGTTCTTACGAGCATCTTTAATTTCTTCATCTTTTGGCTCGTGCTTGTAAATTTGGGAACAGGTTTCTAAAATATCTAAATTATCTCTATTAAGAGACATAGCACTAATACCACGATCACTATATCCTACTACATTAAAAATAACTGGTGTTTCCTCTGTTAGTAAACCCTGAGATTGCAAAAATTGAAAGAAACTATAGCTATAGCTACCTGCTTGAATTAACTTAGCAGTTTCTTTATCTTCTCGCTTGAAAGCTTTAAAGTAACCCTTAAGATTTTTGGATAAATTCAATTCAGCATTCTTTGTATCTATTCCTAAATTAGAAAAAACACTTTTGGATTTCAAGTAGCTAATCTCGCTGAGTAACAGCTTTCGTAGTACCTCGACGTTATCTACATCAACTAAATCCTGAATTGATTTAATCGAAAATATTGAATAATCTATGCACAGAACCCTAAACTGCTTACTACAACGGATTAGCATGATTGTATCTGCATTCAAAAATTCTCCTTTTTTTGAAAATTTGGCGATATCAACTTCTATATCTCCAAACTGTGCTAAAACTTCCTTGAATGACTTTTCTTCACCTTTAGTATAAGTTCCTAAACTGTTATCATCAGAAAAACAGCACTGGTAGTATAAAATTTCTAAACGCTTTAGCTGATGTTTACTCCAACCTGTAGATTTAATGTATTCACTGAATAAATTTAACCCCGCTAGAAAACCTTTTTGTAGAAAAAAGGTACTCCACTTGCCAATAATTTGTCTATTTTGTTCGCTAATAACTTGTTCTTTATCGGCTAACCGTCTAATCATTTTCGGAAAACTTAGCTGCGGCAAATCTTGCTGATATAATTCCCCAAATTTATGAGATAATTGATTTTGTTCAATATAGGCAAGCATCCCAATATTGAACCCTACTTCAAACAAACGACCTAACTCTTGTCCTAAAGTTGATTTAATCATGTTTCTTCACTCTCAGGTTGTACGTTTAAAGCTTTTCTAACTTCTGTTAAAAAGGCTAAGGAATTAAATTTAACTCCACCTGTCATGTGTTTAAATATGGATAAAGCTCCAACACTATCATCCCCAATTAAATTTTCGTGGGGATCAAGTTTTAAGTTGATCTTAGTGCTACCTGCTTCATATCGAGAAAAATGATAGAGAGTAAGCATTTGGAGAATTTCATTTTTTAAAGGAGTATCATAGATCAAGCCTTCCCGAATGTCTTGATCATCTAATACGCCTTCATAGAGGTTCAAGAGTGTAGCGTAGGAAATAACCCCGTTATAGTTTTTTTCATTACCCACTTGAATTCCGTTAAATAGATTAAAAAATACGACGGCTTGTTTGCTTGGATCTTTTACCAAAGTTTCTAATTCTGCGACATCTTGTATATACAAAGAACTAGCTGTTAAATTTTGAAGCTTCACCGCATAATATTTATCATAGAAAATAGGATAAATTTTCATATCTTCTCTTTGTCCCTTTAAATGCCGCAAAACCGCTTTCTTCATAAAATATAACTCTTCATCTTCTTCAGTTTTTGTCATCTTCAAAGTCGTTGAATACGGGGATTTAGCAATGTATAAAACTTGTCTAAAACCTTGTTGATAAAGCCGATCAAATTCATCAATCAGAATATCAGGACGGCTATGAATTTCTTGGCTATTATAGTTATCAGAGAAAGTTCCAATCATGTATAAGCGAATAGAACCATCATCTTGACGCTGCACTTCTATCATTTCTCCCATTAAGTTAGCAATTTTATAATCACTCGATTTGGCGCGATCGCACTCTCGACTTGATACGACAATAATTGCTAATTTATCGAGTGTTGGTTTAGTAGAAGACTGACTCAACCTAAATATTTTAGGAAGAACAGAGTACAGGGAACTCAAAGCATTGGAAACTTTATAGGGTTTGATGTCTTTGATGTATAAACCTTGGGAATTGAAATGATGTTTTTCGTTCAATAAATGAGATAAAACTGCGAACATAGAGCGGAAAAATTTTTCTTCCGGTGAGGGTTCTTGCTTATCATTCAAATGCCACCTTAAAATCGGGATAAATAACCTGCGTTTCGATGCGTCAAGCAAAATTTTTAGACTGATATAAGCAAGTAAAGCAAAAGTAACTTGATAAACAAAGGCTTGGTGTGATTCTAAGTTATGAAATATTTCTTTTCTAAGACGTTCGTGATTATAATTAAACACCAAAAGCTTTTGTTTATCAAAACTCTTCTTATAAATTCCTCTACACTGATCTTCTTGAGGAACTAAAAGGACAGGTATAGTATAGACTTCACTTAAATCGTATTCCATACTGAAGCTTTGACTCTCGTTAGTAGAGAAATAGTGAATCTCACTAATCTGGATATTAGCTGTTAATGTACACAGTGAAGTCGTGTTGACATTGGCAGAATCAACTGATATATACTTCAGAGCAGCTTTAGGATTTTCTCTCAAGACACTTTGGAAGAAATTGCTATCTTTAGATATTGTGCTAAAATCTTCCTCCAAAATTCCTTTTTTCAGACTAATATGAATCGGATAACTTCTCGGTTGTAAAATTGATTTTCTCTCAAGTATGGTCAGTAGCATTGTTTTTAGCTTTTCTATTTTATTGCTAGCCTGATATGTCTCAACTCCTCTTTTAATTCCTCGCAGAATACTTTTCTTTTTATTTTCATCAGATCCCTGTAAGATAGGTAATACTTTTTCTTCAAAAGTTTTTCTAGGATCGTATTCTAAGTCTGATTCAGGAGTATATCCCTCAGTTGAAGGATCAATAGTCGCAAATACAAAGTAATATAATAGGGTTAGTCTTAATACCTTTTTAACAAAAAATTCTTTTTTAAATGGACTTTGCAGTTCTTCTTGATGTTCTTTACTATTGGGATATAGCAAGTTAAGGTTATAATCAATGACAGGCTTTCCACCACGAGCCTGAACTTTCCCACCTAACTTAAGCTTCAGCCCAAAGATAAATTGTTGTCTACCTTGATGCTCATCTTTAGTTTCTCCAAGATAACCAACTATTAAAGGAATAATAGGCAGTTCATCAAAAGCGTTAGATTCAGAAAAAATTGTTCGATAATTTAATGATATTCCTGCATAGTTAACATCATAGTAGCCGTCTACTTTGTCAATATCGTTAATATAATCTTCTATTAATCTCAGTCGGCGGATAAAATCTTCTAGATAGATAATATCCTTATGATTACCTAAATGTTCTTTCAAAAATTCTAAATACTTAATTTTTGCTTCTCTTTGAACTTTCCCAAGTGCTTCTGTATCCATTAACCGTCTTAAACGGTAAAGATCGGATGTGTGAGACTTTAAATCTTCTACTAAATACTCAAGAATATAGTTGAGGTCTTCTTGCTGGTCTGGAGAAAAGCTAAGACCTATAAAATTTTTTAGGCTTGCTTGTAATTGTTCGTCAAACTTACCCGTATTTTCTATGGTAATTGTTAGCTTATGAAACTTCAGCAATGGATCGCTACTAGCCGTTTTAGATTGTAAACTTAAACGTTGTTTTTGAAGATTGTCATATTTTTTCTCAAAATTATACCGAAAATTAATCTGGTTACTTTTGCTTTTAAATTGATTGATATCGGTCGCTAAATTTTCAATAAACTTTTCTAAATCTATTGCTTCACTTCCTGTAGTCAAGAGAGATTCTATATGCTGTTTTAAACCGTCTCTAATCTGCTGAACTTGACTAATAAAATGAGATTTAAAACCCCGACTAAGGTTGACTGTAGCTGACTTAGCGCTGCTGCCAGAACCTCCCAAGGGATTCTCAACAGTTGTAGAAGCTACCTGAAAAGCTATTTCATCAAGATCAATCAGCAATCGGTTATTATCTTGAGATAAACTGAAGGGATTTTTAGTCTGTTGATTTTGCAGTAGTTGTAAAATCTTAGTGAACAAGTCACTGTAGTTTACACGAACCAGACCATTATCACCCTCTTGTAAAGTATTAACCATGTCTACTCCTTCTAATTGGGGTTCAAACTTTCTAAGTGTTAAACTCTATTGAAAACGTTCATGGCAAAGCAGTGACGCTTACTTTCCACCGATTCTCCGTCATCAAGGATGAGATCAGTTTGAAGCATGGGGGGTTCCGACTCAACAACGGCAGTTTTGGCAGTAATTTGTGGATTGTTGTCAGTGATCATGTTCTATCCCCGCAACAGTTGGGTGATTTTTTTCTAGTGTAGCGCTGATTGGAGTGTAAGTTTGATTTATTTTTCAACCTCTCACCGAGCATATCGATATGACTCCTCTCACTCTCAAATGCCCCACTTGCCGAACCCTATTCTGATTTCGATACCCTTGCACCTGAAAACTTGGACAGATGGCAAGCCCAAAAGCTTTTGTTTTGGCTTAAAATTTGTTTAAGTCCCTGTAAGAGTGAAAACTGCTATAAATGTCAACCCTAACGGAGATTCAAATCATGCTAAAATATCAGAAAACAGGATTATATTTCAGTCAGATTTTACTCTCTTTAATTCTAGCAAATTCTGTACAAGCTTTTTCTTCAGAATCCCATTCTCAAACTACCGAAAAATTTCGCCAAATTCAACAACCGATTCCCGTAAAAATTGCAGTCACAGCCGCAGGTTTAGGGTTAATAGGATTAGAAATTTGGTGGTTTATGTTTAGTAAACCTAAAGCCAAACAAGCCACCCAAATTCAAGACACTCAAGAACTCGAAATTCTCGTTGATGGCGGATACGAACCCAACAGAATAACGGTTAATTCGGGTCAACCCGTTCGTTTAAAATTTTACCGCAAAGATCCCAGTCATTGTTTAGATAAAGTTCTGTTTCCTGATTTCAATATCTCCAAAGATTTACCCCTGGATAAAACCACAACCGTTGAATTTACACCTGACAAACCGGGAGAATATACGTTTAGTTGCGGGATGAATATGGTTCGAGGAACTTTGGAAGTTCGAGGATAAACTCATATGATAAACCGCCGAAAATTTATCACCTTAAGCGGCTCTACAGCCAGCGCTATTTTCTTAACGCAATGTGTTTCTAATTCTCTCAAAGCACAATCGAACAATTCTTCGATTCAAAGTAGTGTTGAAAATTTGTTAGATGTCACTTTGGAAGCGAGTTTTGATCGGGTTTCTATTGCTGGACAGCAGGCAAAACTGTTAAGTTATAGCGCTTCGCGCTAGGCAAGAGGCAAAAGCGCAAAGTGCGGTCTTGGGGTCTCCCCAAGTAGAGCAACTTTGCAATCTTAGGCAAAAGGCACTCTTGGGGGGAAAATTCGGTATAGTCAGGCTTTTGGCTGTTCTTCGTGCCTGGAATTTGTAAGTATACCAGCGCGAACTGCTATATAACGGACAAATTCCCGGGCCAAGACTGGAAGCAAAACCCGGAGATACCATCCGAATTAACTTCACTAATAAACTCTCACAGCCCACCAATTTACACTATCACGGTTTGCACATTTCGCCCACAGGAAACGCCGATAATGTCTTTTTACATATCCCACCGGGGGAAAGTTTTACCTATGAGTTTACCCTGGCTAAAAATCATCCATCTGGAACGTTTTGGTATCATCCCCATTTGCACGGTTTAGTTGCAGAACAACTTTTTGGGGGTTTAGCAGGTTTATTAATAGTAAGGGGTGAATTTGATGAAATTCCCGAAATTAAAGCCGCACAAGAACAATTTTATGATGGAATGCCTGACTCGCTAAAAGGCAATCCAGCGTCTCTAGGTATTCTTGTCCCTGACTTGGGCTGGACAAACTGCAAGTACAGGTATTTGTTGTTCTGTCAACTCGACGAAATAGGAAGCCCAAACAGTGATGTTTGGAATCTCCGTCATGCACGGGCGGAGAGGATGTCAAAAACTATCCACCTGTACAGTGAACAGTTGTAGGGGAAATTGATGAATTCCCCCTACCAGTCACCTGTCCCCTATTTCCCCTATTCTGAAAGATTTCTTAAAATCAATGTTACAAAACTTAAAGAGTGTTAAGATAGGGTCTTAGTAAGTCGCAGAATAATGATCCATGCTCAGTCCCAATCTGCCCGAACCCGAACTCCTAAAAACCATATTGCAACCCCTGTTAGAAGACTTCCAGTATTGGTTTGAGCGATCGCGTCACCTGTTTGAAACAGAAGACATACCCTTTCTGAGTCAGAAACAGCAAATCGATTTGCTGGAGCGGGTGAAGCAAGCTCAAAAGGAAGTGACGACGGCTAAAGCCCTGTTTAAAGCCACAAATAGTCAAGTCGGTGTTGAAATGAGCGTATTGATGCCCTGGCATCAACTTCTAACAGAATGCTGGCAGGTTAGCACTCGCTTTCGCTTAGAACAGTCCAAAGGTGTAGAAAATTAGGAATAGGCGGTAAAAAGTCGTCAGATTGGTGATCTTGGACAAAAAACTGAGTAAGTGTCGCCCTCAGTGAGCAACTGTGACCCATTTAATAGTCTTATCGCTTGCTCTGTAAAATAGATGTGATCACTCCACTCCGCTATCTGCGAGTAAGAGTATGTCAAAATCTATGTAGTGCTGATGGAAGTTGACGACTGGAAAGACTGTTCAGATTTACTGATGATTATTCATTTTAAAAAATTTTTGTTACTGCTCTGTGCAAACTCATAAGTTCAAAGGAGAACACGATGTTACACCTGATTTACATCCTAGCTTTTACAATCCTCGCTTTTTTGGCTGTGCGTAATTTAATTCACAGTTTGATTGTTGTTGGTATGGACTCTCAGCGTTCCCCCATGTCTAGAAATTCCTATGGTAGTAGCTCCTCCGGCTGGCTGCAAGGCGTTCCTCATCCTGAACTTTTAGATGAGTCAGGTCATGTCGTGAAAGAACCTTTGCTGGTGATGCGATCTTTATCCATACAAGAAGCTCGTAATCAACTCGATAGTTTATACCAGTCTTCTCCAAGTTCTAGCGAAGAAGCATCAGAATAAAAGTTGTAAAACTCTACTAAAATTCATTAGCGAGATGTTTCTTGAAGTTTAGGGATTTACACGATGGAATCTTCGCTCGTGTTAACTTGTGTTAGTGAGGGTTCTTGAATTGTTTAAGAAATATTAAAAGGACTTCAGACCCGAGACTCACCAACAACAGGCTCACCGCAGCGACTCTGCACAGCCAATCTAAATAAAAGTTATCAACTCAGCACCCCAATTTACGGATTGGGGTGTATAATCATGTAGCGTCTTAGTTAAGATTCTAGAAAAATCTTTCCTAAAACCAAAAACCACTCAGATTCTTTCACGTCATTACTCCCACCCAAAACCGTTTCTCACAGAAAAACAGTGCAGCTTGACGGCTTAGTAGACCCAATGGCGGTTATCCATCCCACCCTGAAACTAAACGCTGAGGAGATTTTACAATTTCCATTCTCCCGGCTTCCTGGCTTTGCTGAGTTATCCGATCAAACCCTCGCTTTGACTCCGCAAGCTTTCTTAGGGTTTCTTCCTTCAACTCCAGTTCCGCCAGTAGAGACAACAGTTCTTTTCACGGCGATTAGACAACAACCGACTGCAAGTTCTGCGATCGCTATCGAAACAATAGCGATGAGTCCAGAGATCCAAACTCTAATCATCTCGGAAAGCAACACTACATCTACACAGATTATTTCCCAGCAGCCAACCCCAACAACAGAGACATCACCTCAAATTGATCAAGATCCAGCAAACTCTCAGGTTTCAGAGGTGCCGGTTTTGTTGTGGGGATTAGTTCCTATTTTAATTCTGTTGGGTTTATTTTCAGCTTGGAGACTCAGAGATCGTTCCTCAAAATCTCAACCTCAGAGCGAAAACGATCGCAGTTTAGCTGTGACTCCAGAACCTGAAGATAAGACTTCAATAACTTCTGATTCTACAACAGTCCCAACGACTCCAGCTTTAGTGACTCAAGTGGGTTCTATTGAGGAAGAAATTTCGACACAGCCAACTTCAGAAATATTGACGCCAAACTCTCCAGATGAAACGCTTTCAGATGAATCTTCTTCCTTAGAACCGACAGTTGTCTCAGAAAACGAGATAGAACAGCCGATTGATCATAATACCAGAAGAGAAGAAACAGTTCAACTGACTGACTCCGAAGCATTATTTATTAATGAGACAGAAAACATTACTCAGGAGATATCAGAAGACTATTCTAACGAAGAATCAATAATTTCTGATGTTGAGACGAGGGAAGAAATTGTTCAAGTGACTGACTCAACAGAAGTAATAGATGAAGTGATTTCGGAAGATTATTCGTTAGAATCAACAAGGGTGTCAGAGGCGGTAACTCAGGAAGAAACAGAAAATGAGCCGATAATTTCGGAAGATTATTCGTTAGAATCAACAAGGGTGTCAGAGGCAGAAACTCAGGAAGAAACAGAAAATGCGCCGATAATTTCGGAAGATTATTCGTTAGAATCAACAAGGGTGTTAGAGGCAGAAACTCAGGAAGAAACAGAAAATGAGCCGATAATTTCGGAAGATTATTCGTTAGAATCAACAAGGGTTTCAGAGGCAGAAACTCAGGAAGAAACGGAAAATGAGCCGATAATTTCAGAAGATTATTCATTAGAATCAACAAGGGTTTCAGAGGCAGAAACTCAGGAAGAAACAGTCAATGTAAACGAGGAAATTTCGGAAGATTACTGGTTAGAAGAAACAAGTTTGTCAGACCAAGAGGAAGATGAATCGATAGCTCATAGAAATGGAAGAGATGAAAACTCTCAACTGATTAGCTCACAACAACGAGAACTAGACGCAATTGATTCAGGAGCAACAGAATCTGTTATTGATGAAGACGAGCAACGACAACTAACCCCAAAAGTACAACAAACAATATTATCAGATTCAAAGACAGAAGAAGTCACCGCCGAAACCCAGGAACCCGAAATAGAAATCGAATTGAGAACCTCTGAACAACTCAAAGATACTTCTGCGATCGCGGAGACTGTAAACTTGTCGGAAGAAATCAAGGTTCAATCTCAAGAAGAAGAAGCCTCAGATCAAGATCTGATCATCAACCTTTCTGATGACGAAGAAATACCGACTCAGGGTTCAACAGAAGTCCAAGATGTGGCGTTAACAGAAGCCCTTGTTGCCAGTATTATAGAAGACGTTCTAGACAGGACGAGCCGATCTCAAGAAGCGGGTGAAATACAAACCGCAACAGACACCGTGATCGATCAACCTGTAGAACCGGAAAAAATAAACCCAGAAAACGACAACATCAGTGCAACAACTTCTGATACCCTAGACTCAACAGCAGATCGTTCGACGCTCATTGGTGGAGCAACAGCAGGAATGGGTTTTCCAGGAATTAACGAAAGTTCAGATTCAGCCTTAGATGACGAACAACAGATCAACCTGACAACAAAAGATACAATCAGTTTAAAAGCTGATATTCCTCAACAACAGACAGAAACATCTCAGCCAGAGATAGAGACAGTTGGCGATTTATCAGAGCAACCCAAACATTTAGAAGTTGCTTCAAGTGTCGCCGAGACGAGTGATTCCGTTGAAGTGGCTTCAGAAGAAGAATCTTCTCGATTTGATCACGAAAGCTGGATAGTTCTCGAACTCCATGATCCAGAAAACGTCCATGCTTATTGGAATGTGGTTAGTGAAGATAGACAGCAACTCCGCCAAAAAGGAGGACAACAGTTTGCACTGCGTCTGTATGATGTCACCTTTATCGATATGGATGTTCAAAAGCCTCACAGCTTACGAGAGTATGAATGTGAGGAGTCAGCCAAAGAGTTGTACATTCCTGTTCCGATGAAGGAACGCGATTATATCGTTGAAATTGGCTACGTTACAGAAGAAGGACGTTGGTTAAAGTTAATTCGTTCAACTTATATTCATTTTCCTTGGGATTTTCCCTGGCCGGAAGAACCCCCAGAACCCACTGATCAAACCGAGGTTTCTGATGAAGACGAACCCTCAGAAACAACTGATGAACAGCAACCCGAAACAAACGCAGAACAAACAGAGACTATTGCTGATGTTGAACCCCCCCAAATTCAATCAGATTTAGAAGCGATTTCAACAGAAGAAGCAACGCTGATTGAACCGCCGTCTATCTCGGTTGAAACTCCAGTATCAGAAGACAAGATTACCTTAAGCGAAACAGTTCAAGTTGCTGCTCAACAAAATCAAACCTTTCCAACAGTCAAACCCAGTGAGTCAGTTAACAAAATTGAGAAATCAGCAGTAGAAACCCCTCAGTTAGAACAAACTTCAAAAGCTTTAACCTCAGTTGAGGAGACTTCCCAAGCGGCAAATCAAATGATTGAAGAACCCTTCTCAGAGGAACGGACTCAATCAAATATTGCAGCGACTAAATTTAATCTAGGACAGTCAGAAACAAGCGAACAACTAGCAGCCATTGATCAAGGGTTGCCGAGTTTACCCGGAGGTTATGGCGAAACAAAAATTGTTTTGTTACCCATTGATCCAAATTGGATTTATGTGTATTGGGATATTCCCAATGAAGATCGAGAAAAATTGCGCCAACAAGGGGGAAAACAACTTGCTTTCCGGGTTTGTGACGTGACAGAGATTGATCTCAATACTCAAAACCCTCATAGTGTAGAGTTTTATCAGTGCGATGAACTCGCTCGTGAGTGGCATATTCCCGTACCGATGAGCGATCGCGATTATCTAGTAGAAATTGGTTATGTGACAGCAGATGAACGCTGGTTGCTGTTAGCGCGATCGCTTCATGTTCGTGTTCCCCCAATTTATCCTTCAGATCGCGAAGACTACCAACAAAGAACAGTAACATGGGAAGAAAATTTGCGGAAAAAATTTTTTTTTAACCTGAGATCTGCTGCTTCTTTGTTATCTTTTATGACAACAATAGAGATATTTCACAACCCATTCTCAAACCAGATTCCCAGTTAGAACAACTTAAAAATAGTGATCAAAGTTATGCTGTTAGCCGGATGCTGACAGCATTTTTTTGACTATTTTTTAGAGATCATAACATGACGAGGGGAAGTTAGGACAGCTTCCTCACTAACCCCGTTCAACACAGAGAAATCTTTGTGTCTTGGTGTCTTGGTGGTGAGTTTCCTACTCAAAAAATGTCAATCATGCGCCTTTTGGGTAAAAACAACAACAATTCGTTAAGACTGACTTGACACACTCCCCGGTTTTCAAACGGGGGATTCTAGGGTCAAACAACAGTTGCAGGGAAACCCTGTCTTACACCATCTAACCTAAGAGTCGATGCCCCGACTCTTTTAATATTTAGAGAGGCGTTTTCGTCACGTCCATTAACGTTTGAACAGGACGGACAGCGCCATTCTCTAACATTTAATTCCAACTTTTCTAGGACATGACCACAGTGGAAGCAAGTCTTACTTGATGGATACCACTGGTCAATAAAGACGATTAATTTACCCTTCTTAACAGCAACCCATTCTAGTATTTCAATGAATTCACCAAACGCTAGATCCCCTATTTTTCGACCCCAAAGCCTCTGCATTCCTTTCAGATTCAAAGTCTCAAAACAGAGAACATCAAATTGTTCGGTGAGACGATGAGCTAACTTCCAGAACCAATCACGGCGACGGTTGACAACTTGTTCATGCTGTCTAACCAAACATTTCCTTGCTTTCTCCCAGTTATTAGAACCTTTACGCTTTTTGGATAAGCTTCGAGAAGCTTTCTTGACATCATTGAGAGCTTGCTTTAAAAACTGCGGAGACTGAATAGAAAAACCTTCTGAACAGGTTAAAAACGTCTTGATCCCAAAGTCAAACCCAGCGATTTTACCCGTCTCTGATTTGACTGAGGGTTTGTCGTCATTATCAACAACAACCACTAAAAACATCTCACCAAGAGGTGTTCTCTTGATCGTTACCGTTTTCACTTTTCCTTCAATTGGCTGGGAATTCCAGAATTGATAGACTTTGTTACCTATCTTAATTCTGTTACCACCGAGGAATTTATATCCTGCTTGTTTCAAAGTGAATGATTTGTACTTTTTCACTTTCTTAAAATTAGGTGGTCGAACTCCTTTCTTGTTGTGTTTAAAGAACAATTGGTAGGCTTTCTCAATTCGTTGACAAATATCTTGAACCGCTTGAGAACCTACCAATTGCCAGAACTTGTTACTTTTTCTTAGTTTTGCAATATGTTTTTGAAGTTTGGCGCAGTTTAAGTGTTTGCCCCACATCCGGTAGTACCGTTTATGCAGGGCAACGCAGTGATTATAGATAACTCCTGCGGCGTTTATAGTGAGCTTGAGATATCTATTTCGCTTGTGTTGGTAGAACTTAAACTTGAGCGTCTTCATGGTTTATGATGATAACATCATTGCTAATCTTTTTCACTGCCAAATAAATTGGGCTGCGCTCGCTTATATCCCCCGATTAAAATGCGCTTGCTCTACGCTTCGCCACCGTAAAATTTCCCGAACCGCCATTAAAATCTCACCGAGTTTATTCTTTCCACTGCCATCTTTACCACAACCCCAATAATAATCAACAGGAGAATTGTCGATAATTAATTCATCACCTGTTGATAGGAGAATTTCACGAATATCCCCATGCGTTTGAAACTTACACAAGACAACTTTCTGCATAATTTCATCTTTGACTTCTTCCCAGTCTGAACGTAGAGGATGTTCACGGCTACGTCCCATTCTAGCTGATTTTGAAGGCGTTTCAACAGTGCGAATTTTTTCAAACCAATCTGGATCTGTAGAAACAAACTTTTGGGCTTGAAAATAATGTTCGTTTGTCGGCCACCACAATTCATCTAGTACAAAACCGTGATATGAAAAATTAGAAAAACAGCCGTAACGTTCCTCTTGACTACTATAAAAATAAATCGTCATAATCGCTGTATTAAGTTGATGATTCCATTTGAGCTTTTTCGATTTTATCGCATTAGAATTTGAGGATCAATAGCCCGATCCAGCCCGAAAAAATAGAAGTTCAGGCTAGATAGGGGTTTCAGCAGAAGTTATACACTTCTCAGGAAATAATCTTTAAGAAAGATTAATCCCATCCCTGAATCGGAGCAACTTCTAAGACCCCAGAAGGCTTCATCACCACTTCAAATTCAATCAAATCTTGCGGTAAAATACCCCTGTGACGTAAGCTTTCTAAAGGCGTTTCTGTGACCCAATCAGAAGCAGCAGCATTCATCGGTTGATAAGAGATGAGTCTTCCATCAGCAGTGACTTTGACGCGATAAACTAGAGTTTCATTAAACGTTATAGACTGCCAATTTTGATGAATCGCCTCGTACAACATTTGATTTAACTCTACTAACGTCTTAGAGTTTGTAATTTCCGATGCAGTAAGTTGGGGTTGTGAACTCACCTCAGCCGATAGGGTACTCTGGCGGGGTTGGAATTTTTCCAATGAAGAAATCTTCCACAACTTCACCGTTTCGTCACTACTTCCACTCGCTAAAATTTTACTATCGGGACTAAATACAACCGACCAAATCGGCTTTTGATGACCTTCCCAGTGATCAATTTCTTCACCTGTTTTTGGGTTCCAAAGTCGAATCGTTTTGTCATAACTACTACTGGCTAAAATTTTACCATCTCGACTAAAAGCTAACGACAAAACCGCTCTAGAATGTCCCTTAAGAGTATGTTTTAATTGTCGGGTATTCAGTTGCCATAATTTAATCGTTTTGTCGGTACTTGCAGTGGCTAACGTTTGACCATCAGGACTCAATACAACAGACCAAACCGCTTGAGAATGTGCAGTTAGAGTATCTAAGAGTTTTCCATCCGTTAATGACCAAATTTGAACCGCTCCATTTTCACTCCCACTCACTAAAGTTTGATTGTCAGGACTAAAGACAATTGAACGAACCCAATTTGAAGTTTTGAGTGAAAAATGTTCTTTTCCAGTTGACAAATTCCACAGTTTAATGGTTTGGTCTACACTCCCACTCGCCAACCATTTTCCATCGGAACTGATGGCTAAACTTTTGACATCTTCTCCATGACCTTTTAGAGTCTGAATGAGTTCACCTGTTTCTAGGTTCCAAACTCTGATCCGATTATCCCAACCTCCACTAACAAGAATCTTGCTATCGGGACTAATGGTTAATGTTTCAATCGCATCTGTATGACCTGAAAAGCTATGAAGAAGTTGATCGGTTTTCAGGTTCCAAATTTTAATTGTACCGTCATAACTTGCACTAGCAAGGTATTGATTATTGGGAGAAATAGTGACTGCATAAACCCAAGTAGAATGTCCGATGAGTGTTTGAGAAGCGGGTAAACGTATGGCTTCTTGAGTCTGGAGTTCACTAAAAACAGAAGGTTTAAACTGAGGCTTCGGCCAACTCAAACCCAGAACAATTGTAATCGTAGAAAGAGTCAATAGTGTCGGATATTTCCAGTGGTGTTGTTGCGACTGCATCATAGTAATTTTCTCTGTGGTAAATGTGAGTAGTAATGAACAGCAAAACGAAGTTTAGAGAAGGGAAACTAATAAGATTCAGTCAAGTTTTAGCTGCTGGGTAAATCAAATCAAGAATTTTGGGGAATAGCCTTTTGATTAATAGGCTTTTTGGGTTTGTTTTTTCCTTGATTTTCCATCCACATCCGCACCAAGAATAACACTGTTGTTCCCGTCATTAAAATCATGGCAATCGGAGTGATATAAGTCCAATGACCCGACATTTTATCCCAAACGTGCCAAGTCAAAAGAAAGATGGCAAAATAGGTGAGTTGATGAATTTTCTTCCAATTTTTCTTGAGCTTTTTCACACTCCAGTCATTGGAAGTAATCGCAAGAATGGCAAAAATCGTGAAGGTTAAAACACCTTGAATGTAAATCCAAGACGTTTTTAAATCGAACAAGTCAATACTACGTTGACGAACCAATAAATACCCATGAGCGATGGCAAACCCAAAAGAGATAATTCCAATTAGACGTCGCTGTTTGAGGAGAATTTTAGGAATTCCCGTTTGTCGCGTTTGAGGAAAGACAATTCTCAGAATAGTTGGCGACAATGTAATCACATAACTGATTAACGCCAAAATTCCTAAAACATGAGCCAGTGAAGGTGTATCTAAGGTAAACATAATGCTTGCGAATGAATGATTAAACAAGAACTCAATCCGGTTGACTTGTAGGGTGATAACAGTCACATTTGGAAGTATTAGGACATCAATAAATGGCTCGATGGTTAAGCAAACCCGAACAATCCTGAAACCCTTTTCTGTTCGCGTTTTTCTATTGCTAAATCAGCTTTTGCCTAACCTCAGAGAACATTTTAATTGAGTCCGACTACTTCTATAGCGCTTCGCGCTAGGCAAGAGGCAAAAGGCAAGAGGCAAAAGGAAGGAAAAAGCTCGGTATAGTTAGTAGGCTTTTGGCAATTATTTTTCCGTGCATTTGTCAATATACCAGTGCGAACTGCTATAGGTTAAACAACCAAGGGTTTAGGCTTTTCGCGCTGATTCTCTGTAAAATCATTGTACAGGAATAAACCCAAAAAAGGCACTAGCCTATGGTTCAGTTTTTAACCTATACTAAAGATTAGGGATAAACTGACTCGGAGTTTAGGAATAAACCTGAACTTTAGGCGCTTGTGACTGGGGGCTTGTAAAGAATGCCCCCCACTATAATTAGACAACAGCAACAAAATTATTAACCGTTAAACTTCCAGTGAAACCATTCAAAATAGCTAACGTTTCATCACCCAAAACAAGCTGCGTACTGTTACCATTCACATTGAAAGATAACTGACCGAATTCTAAACCATTCGCTAAACCGATCAAGTCCTTACCAATATTAAAGTCAGCAATCAGATCTGTTCCTTGACCAACTGCCACAACAAAAGTATCATTACCTTGACCACCCGTAACGGTATCATTGCCTAAACCGCCCCAGAGTAAATCATCGCCATGATCGCCCCAAATTTGATCGTCACCTTCATCGCCATAAAGGGCGTCATTTCCACCTTTACCGCCAATGCGATCGTTACCCAGACCGCCAGAAATGGTATCATTACCACCAACGGCACCACCGGGAGAACGTTGGTTGCGATCGCCTCGGAGGATATCATCGCCATCGCCACCGAAGATTTGATCATCGCCCAAACCGCCCGCAATGGTATCATTACCCGAACGACCGTATAATTTCTCATCTTCATTGGTGCCAATGAGTTCATCCCCTTCTCGGCTACCAAAAAGAATATTTTGCTCTTGTCCGCCCTCAATGTAATATTGAGCTTGTTCAAAAACCTCCGTCGCCACGCCCTGTCCTAACGTCCGACCATTTAAGTCACCATCTTCAAAGTGAATTCCTCCATAGAGGCGAGAAATTCCCCCTTCATCAGCCGCCTCAGAAAACGTATCCCAAGCCAGAGTCAATTCTTGTTGCGGGGTGAAGCCCGGTTCAAAACGAGACTGACCGGGTTCAAAGGTAATAGAACCGCCAAAACTATCACTTCCCGTTACCAATTCTAAAATTGTAGCGGCCGACGCACTGAAGGTACTGTGTCCAGACACATATTCAGCAAAGGGTGGAGAGACATCACTACCGGGTGTTTGATAAGTGGTGAAATCTGTGGCTAAAATGGTTTGAGTGCCTTGTTCTGGGCCTGCCCAAGCTTCAATAGCATAACCGCCCAATTCTTCGTTAAACTCTCCAATTAAGCCCAATTCACCGAGTTCTCGCACCAAACGTACCGGGCGAGTATAGTCATAAAAAGTCTTCGTTTCCCAAGTGGCGACACCTGCATCAAAAACAGCATTTCCCAGACTGAAGAATAACTTCGCATCTTGATCAATAGAATGATCATTTTGAGCGGAAGTATATTGTCCGAAAGTCATCCAAGTTCCAGGGGGGAAAGCCGTTCCACCGCCATTTTCCCAGAATTCAGCAATCAGTTTTTGTTCATCAGTAAGATTAGCACTGATTTCGACAACTTCTTCAGCTTGGGCGATAAATTCAGGGTTGATAATCGTTCCGACAAGATCGCGGCTAATATTAACAACAGCCCCATCCGCTAGGGTAATGGTACGCGCTTCTAAGTCTACCTCGCCTTCTACTAACAAAAACGGTTCCGGTGCTTCAGGGCGCAACTGATCACCCGAGTCTAAACCAAAGGGAGTAACTTCACCCCAATGCGGTGTTAAAAACTCTTGCAGGGGAGCATCAGGGTTATGGACAGGAATATGTTCCGGTGTCCAAGATTCTAGATCGACAACTTGTTCGGGGGTGTTAACGGGTTGATAATCAGTAGTATAGGCGTAGTTGTTCTCTTGGTTAGAACCATCTTGACGACGAAATTCGAGTAAAGCTTCTGCTGTGACATTGCCAATTCCGGCGGCGGTTGTGGTATCTGTGGTAATATTGTTGGGGTCAAAGCCGAGTTCTAGCATTAACCCATCAAAAATCTCGACTTGCTCCGGGAATAACTCGGTTAACACCCGATAGGCGGAATAACTCATCGCCTCTGTTTTATTTGCATCGGTGTTTTCAGCTTCCGGACGTTGGAGTTCATCTCCCAATTGAGTGGCGATCGCCGTTTCATCGTAAGCAGCCCAAGCATCAAACATCCCCGTATGTACCATACCATAGGCGCGAGAAGCAATGGTCGGGCCGACTTTAGTTTCGATAACGGCTTGTTGAGCGGCTTTATCCCAAAGTACAGAAATTGTGGGGGAAGGATCGTTGACCGAAACACCTTGATGTTCAGGATCAAGAATCAGATCCACAGAGTTGATTTGACTTTCTGAAGTAACCATTTTAGGATTGAAGGTGAAAAATAAAGGTAATTTTGGGGCCAAAGTGAAGTTTGGCTTCATTTTTTTGGAGGAATCCCTCACCGATAATCAGCTTCAGGTCTTCCTAACATAATGTATGTCTTAGACTTGAGAGCTTATGCAGATTTCTGCTGAAATCCTTGGAAAATCAAACCAAACTTGATTTTTTACAGATTTTGCCTAAAATTGCAGAACAGTCTGCCTACTTAAATGCAATATAGGGTCTGACTGTGGCAAGTTATGCCAATTTGCCAATTGAAGCTGAAGCAATTCCTGATACAGTTGCAAGCTGCACATGGAGAGAACGTGCAAGATAGCGGTTTAAAAAGCAGTTTACTCCATAAGAAATTTACTTTTGGAATATTTTCTAGAAATGGTGGAGTAGATTTCAAAAAATTTACAAAACTTTGTAATCTCTCTCTAGACACAGGGCGATCCGCTTCAGGTGATCAGCAGTTAAATCTAAGGGCCTAAGACTCGATCACGACCGAGGACGACCAATTCCTGTTAAAATAATCAAGCCGAAAATGTCGCTGTTGAGTGATCGGCTTTTGAACGTCTCAGTGCTAGACATAATCACGCATGATCATGCAATCTGACACCTCCTCCTCCACGACTGTTACACCTGAAGACCTACCTGCACAACCTGAAGTTGAGATCAGCCAGCAAGTTCGGTTTCAGAGTAGCGATGGACGACTGTTGTTGATTTTACCCTCGGAAATTTCTAATAAAAAAGACGAGAGTGATTTCCCCACAAGTAGCCAATGGACAGAACTCTGGCAACAGCTCAAACATAGAATAAACGGCAGTGAACACGCTTGGCAACCCGACACCGAAGTCCATCTGATCGCCGGAAATCGACTTTTAGACGTGCGTCAACTGCAAGATATCGCAGAAGCCTTAACCAACGCACAACTGCAACTGAAGCGAGTTCAAACCTCACGCCGACAAACCGCAGTCGCCGCAGCAACAGTAGGTTACTCCGTTGATCAAGACAGTGATCGAAATACACTCAATCAAACCCCGACAGACAAAGCTTCGCCCCAAGCTGATCCGCTTTACTTGCAAACGACTCTACGTTCAGGCATGGAGGTGAAACATCCGGGTACAATTGTCATAGTCGGGGATGTCAATCCCGGAAGTACAGTAATCGCCGATGGAGATATTATGGTTTGGGGAAGGTTGCGGGGTGCTGTTCATGCCGGAGCCAGTGGCAATCTCAAGAGTATGATCATGGCTTTGCAAATGGAACCCAGTTTAATTCGGATCGCCACTCAAATGGCAAGAGGCCCGGAAAAACCCCCCGCCCAATTTTATCCCGAAATTGCTTACATGGCATCTGCCGGGATTCGGATCAGTAAAGCCTCGGATTACGCTAAAGTAAAGCTTTGGCAAGTGCGTGGCGCTCAATAAGAACAACCTTTTTCCCCAACTGGAGAAACCGTTGCGATCGGCAAAAGTCAAACCTCTGGCTCTTGCATTTTCAGACATTCTCAGGCATGATCCACTCAAAACATCTGAGCCGGGAAGTTTCTTCAGTATCACCCTGATCACCTAGACTGCCCACATCAGGATTATTCTTATATTCTTATATCCCTAACGGCTAACACAAAAAACGAGCATGAGTCGCATTATTGTTATTACCTCTGGAAAGGGAGGGGTGGGCAAAACTACCTCTACAGCCAACATTGGCATGGCTTTGGCACAAAAAGGACGTCAAGTGGCCGTGATTGATGCAGATTTTGGCTTGAGAAATCTAGACTTACTGTTAGGTCTAGAAAATCGGATTGTCTACACCGCTCTGGAAGTGCTATCGGGAGAATGTCGTCTCGAACAAGCCTTAGTCAAAGATAAACGACAGCCGAATTTGGTGCTGTTACCCGCCGCTCAAAACCGCATGAAAGATGCAGTTACACCCGAACAGATGAAACAATTAGTCGGGATGTTAGAAGAAAAATCCTATGACTACGTTCTGATTGACTGTCCGGCTGGAATTGAACAAGGCTTTCAAAATGCGATCTCCCCAGCCAAAGAAGCCATCATTGTCACCACCCCCGAGATTTCAGCCGTGCGAGATGCCGATCGGGTGATTGGTTTACTAGAAGCCAATAATATCAAACGCATTCGCCTCTTGATTAATCGGATTCGACCCCTGATGGTACAGTCGAACGAAATGATGTCTGTCCAGGATGTCGAAGAAATTCTCGCCATTCCCCTAGTCGGTGTCGTTCCTGACGATGAAGGCGTGATCGTTTCCACCAACAAAGGAGAACCTCTGGTACTGGCAGAAACCCCCTCACAAGCCGCGAAAGCCTTTAGCAATATTAGCCGTCGTCTAGAAGGAGAAAAAGTTGAATTTCTCGATTTTAATCCCCGCCAAGAAGGATTCCTGACTCGATTGCGCCGACTGCTGTCGTCTAAAATTCTTTAGTAGAGGCAGCTTTAGAGATCAACGTCGAGTTGTTGTTGATCACCTCTAATCACACCCAGTTCAAAGGGAAAACTTAAAAGCTGAAAGATCACCGATCACGGCTCGCCTGACATCACCCTACCCTCTGAGTGCCGCCTCTAGTCCCAACCCGCCATCGATCCCACACGAATCGAAAATCCGATGAAACTCAACGAACTCCTGGAACGGCTTTTTCCACGCGGTACTAATAGTCGCGATGATGTCAAACGTCGCCTCAAATTTGTTCTGGCTCATGATCGCGCTGATCTAACTCCCGAGCTAGTCGAAGCAATGCGTAAAGAAATTTTAGAAGTGTTATCTCGCTATGTCGAAATTGACACCGATGATTCTGAGTTTGGTTTAGAAAGCGATCAACGGGCGACAGCCTTAATTGCCAATTTACCCATTCGACGGGTAAAAAATCTTCCCTCCGCCGTCGAACAAACGCCTCCAACCTCCTACGATTCCATCCCCTAGTCCCCAGCCAACCCGAGGCGTCAACCCGTTAACAAACGCGGTGGATGCTTTGATCACTGCAATCCCAGCAAAATCTTGAATCTACAATCTCTTGATGTTCCCATCAGTGATACTCTAAAAGATGGTAATTATTCTAGATGTTAAGCTTTCCGAGAAATCGGAACGAGCTACTTGAGGAAATAGGCGCTGATCATGGTCTCCACCGAACAAAAAACAAACGTAGGTTACATTACCCAAATTATCGGTCCCGTTGTAGACGCGAAATTTCCGGCGGGTGAAATGCCCGAAATCTACAATGCTCTTACAATTACAGGTCGCAACGAAGCCGGCCAGGACGTTTCTGTTACCTGTGAAGTCCAGCAGCTCCTTGGTGATAACCAAGTCCGTACTGTTGCGATGAGTACCACCGATGGATTAGTCCGGGGAATGGAAGTTGTAGATACAGGCGCTCCGATTAGCGTTCCTGTCGGTACGGCAACATTGGGTCGTATTTTTAACGTGTTGGGTCAACCTGTTGATAACCTTGGCCCGGTTAATGCGGATACAACCTCCTCGATTCACCGCTCTGCACCCGCTTTCACTGAACTGGAAACCAAACCAGCCGTCTTTGAAACTGGCATTAAAGTGCTAGATCTCCTCGCACCCTACCGTCGCGGCGGCAAAATTGGCTTATTCGGCGGCGCAGGCGTTGGCAAAACCGTCATTATGATGGAATTGGTCAACAACATCGCTAAGGCTCACGGTGGCGTATCCGTGTTTGGTGGCGTGGGCGAACGCACCCGCGAAGGGAATGACCTCTATCAAGAAATGATCGAATCAGGGGTTATTAACGAAGAAGACCGCAGCAAATCCAAAATTGCCCTAGTTTACGGTCAAATGAACGAGCCGCCCGGAGCCAGAATGCGAGTCGGTCTGTCTGCTCTGGCTATGGCTGAATACTTCCGTGATGTCAGCAAACAAGACGTGCTGCTGTTTATCGATAATATCTTCCGCTTCGTGCAAGCAGGTTCTGAAGTATCCGCTCTACTGGGTCGGATGCCTTCTGCTGTGGGCTATCAGCCGACTTTGGGGACTGACGTGGGTGAACTGCAAGAGCGGATTACCTCGACGAAGGAAGGTTCGATTACTTCTGTTCAGGCTGTCTACGTTCCCGCAGATGACTTGACTGACCCCGCTCCGGCAACCACCTTTGCTCACTTGGATGCAACCACTGTACTGTCTCGGGGATTAGCCTCTAAAGGGATTTATCCGGCGGTTGATCCGTTAGACTCAACTTCTACAATGCTACAACCGAGTATTGTGGGTGAGGAGCATTATCAAACTGCACGGGCTGTACAGGCAACTCTGCAACGCTACAAAGAATTGCAAGATATTATCGCAATTCTGGGTTTAGATGAATTGTCAGAAGAAGACCGTCTGGTTGTTGCCCGCGCTCGTAAAATTGAGCGGTTCCTGTCTCAACCGTTCTTTGTGGCTGAGGTGTTCACAGGTTCTCCCGGTCAATACGTACAGTTAAAAGATACGCTCAAGGGTTTCCAAATGATTCTCGCTGGCGAACTGGATAACTTGCCCGAACAAGCTTTCTACATGGTTGGCGGTATCGATCAAGTGATGGCCAAAGCAGACAAAATGAAATCCTAGAAGAGTTAAGGGCAAATGGGAATCGGAAATCGGCATGGAATTATGACCGCTTGATTTCCTGTTTCTTCTTGCTCTGTCTCTTCTTGCCGAAACATAACGAACCCCTATCTATTTAGACTTGACAAATGACACTTAACGTGCGTGTAATTGCCCCAGATAAAACCGTTTGGGACGATAAAGCTGATGAAGTGATTCTTCCTAGCACAACAGGTCAACTCGGTGTCCTCACTGGACACGCACCTATGATGACCGCTCTCGATATTGGAGTGATGCGAGTTCGTTCTAAGTCGGAATGGGTTCCGATTGCCCTGCTCGGAGGATTTGCTGAAGTTGAAGAAAATGAAGTCACTATTTTAGTCAATGGAGCCGAACGGGGTCAATCCATTGATAAAAGTCTAGCTCAGACTGCTTATACTGAAGCAAAAGCGAACTTGGAAAAAGTAGAAACCACTGGTAGCGACCAAGACAAAATCAAAGCTAAAAATGCGCTGAAACGAGCTAGAGCGCGTTTTCAAGCCGCAGGCGGAATGGTGGAATAGACCCACATCACATCAATTGAGTGATTAGTCCTTGGGAAGCTGGAGAATTGACCGAGGACTGATCATCTGCATATTATCGCTTAACGGTATGACTCTCGAACCCTTTCAAACGGCGATCGGCAAAACACAGGCTCAAAAAATCCGTCTGATCGCTAGTGATGTCGATGGAACCCTCACCCAACAAGGAAAATTTACCCCAAAATTAATCTCGGCTATCGAAACATTAACTCAAGCCGGAATTGAGCTAATCTTAATTACAGGTCGATCAGCAGGATGGGTACAAGCGTTAAACAATTATCTTCCGGTTTCCGGGGCGATCGCAGAAAATGGCGGACTGTTTTATTCGAGTAAAAATGATTCTCCTGAATTGTTGGTTTCTCTTTCTGAAATTAGTCAACATCGCCAACAATTAGCCGAAGTTTTTAACAGTTTAAAATCCCAATTTCCCCATCTCAAAGAATCAACAGATAACCGCTTTCGCCTCACCGACTGGACGTTTGATGTTGAAGGATTAAGTTCATCTCAACTGCAAATTTTAGCTGAGATTTGTCACGAAAAAGACTGGGGTTTTACCTATAGTACCGTTCAATGTCATATTAAACTCAAAAGCCAAGATAAAGCCACTGGATTACTGAAAGTTTTATCACAATATTTCCCGAAACTCTCAACCGAAAATATTTTAACTGTTGGGGATAGTCCCAACGATGAAAGCCTATTTAACCCGGACAAATTCCCGCATTCCGTCGGTGTTGCCAATATTTTACACTATACCGAATATCTCAATTATAAACCCGCTTATGTAACCACAACTGAAGAAGTAAATGGATTTTGTGAACTCGCAGAATTACTCACCAAAAATACACCCTAAAAACCCGGTAACTTTCTCGCGCATCGGGTTTTCAGACAGAGATTATATCATGTCCGACTAATCAATAATGATTCTGTAGGGGCGGGTTCTACAATATCTTTAGCACTACTCCGAGATTGAGATAAACCCGCCCCACCCCATAACAGAATTAATCAACCGGACATAATATTAGTTCCAAAAACCCGGTTTCTTGGAGGGGTTTTTAATCTTTGAGAAACCAGGTTTTCAGACAGAGATTAGTTCCAAAAACCCGGTTTCTTGCAGAGGTTTTTAAGATAAATTAGATTTCTAGAACTTCAATTAAACCAATACTATTAAATTCTGCAACCGAAGTCGTTTGTAATATCGCCAGCGTTTCACCCGTTGAAATCAAATTAATTAACAAACTACCATTATTAGCACCCGTTCCATCCACAAGCGTTACACTACCCGCAGTAATTCCATCGCTAGCATCAAAAACAATACTATAGCAGAGAAAGAGTTGATTAGGACACTGTTTTTCTGTCAAATCCTTTTATGATAAAGGTTTCAATTCTGTCTCCTGTCTCCTGTCTCCTGATTTCTGCTATATCACCTGCACTGTAATTAATAATAATATCTGTTCCCTCTCCGGGCTTGAAGACAAATTTATCATTACCATTTCCCCCAAACAAAGTATCATTCCCGCCATCTCCAAACAACCAATCATCACCCAAATTTCCAGCTAGACTATCATTTCCCTGACCGCCAAATAGACTATCATTATCATTACCCCCATCGAGAGTATCCTCAGACTGATTCCCAAAAACTAAATCTAACCCGTCGCCACCAAAAACTTGATCGCTTGTAGCTGAGGTTGACAAATTAGCATAAATTATTCAACTCTGAAACACCAAAAAAATTTGTTAAAATTCCAAGCCAAAACCGATCTAAAATAGGAAAATGGAACTGCTTGGAGTCGCCTGGGATGAGCCAATGTTTGAATCCTGACTGTTTGTTGAATAACCAGCCAAACACTCTATTTTGTCAGCGTTGTGGTGTAAAATTACTATTAGCCGAACGTTATCGATCAGTAGAAATTATCGGTCAAGGCGGGTTTGGTCGCACCTTCAAAGCGATAGACGAGTTCAAACCCTCAAAACCCTTTTGTGTGATCAAACAGTTTTTTCCGCAAGCGCAGGGAACAGAAACCGTAGAGAAAGCCAAACAACTTTTTGAACAGGAAGCAGTTCGTTTGGATGAGTTGGGAAAACATCCGCAAATTCCCGAACTTTACGCCTATTTTACCCAAGATAACCGTCAGTATTTAGTTCAAGAATATATTCAAGGAAAAAACCTGCAACAAGAGTTAGACGAGTCGGGAACCTTTAACGAGACTCAAATTTTACAACTGCTGAAAAAATTACTTCCTGTCTTATATTTTGTTCACCAAAATCAAGTGATTCATCGGGATATAAAGCCGGAAAACCTGATTTATCGAGCTTCAGATCACCAACTGTTTTTAGTCGATTTCGGAGCGGCGAAATTGGCGACTCGTACCGCCTTAGCCGTCACCGGAACAACCATCGGTTCTGCTGGATATGCGGCACCAGAACAAGCTTTAGGAAAAGCCAATTTTAGCAGTGATATTTACAGTTTGGGGGTGACTTGTATTCATCTGTTAACCCAAGTTGAACCCTTTCAATTGTACGATGTGAGCGAGGGAGAATGGGTTTGGCGAGATTATTTAACCAATCCTATTAATCAAAAATTGGGCGAAGTGTTAGATAAGATGTTACAGCAGGCGATGAAAAAACGCTATCAGTCTGTTGGGGAAATTGTGAATGCAATTTCATCTCAAGCTGCACCTTCTAAAACCGTTCGCATACCTCCACCTCCACCACCCCCAACATCGTTAACAAAAGTAATTGCAGCGCCACCGCCACCGCCCCCAACACAGTTAATAAAAGTAGTTTCAGCCAGAGGAGTAGATTATACTTTACTCGAATATTTGTTGAGTCAAAAACAGTGGGAATATGCGGACGAAGAAACGGCTAAACGACTGCGGGAGGCTGCTGGAATAAATCGCAACTTCTTGCACTTTGCAGAGATTGAAAAATTACCCTGCGAAGACCTTGGTATTATTAACAACCTTTGGATTAAATATAGTGATGGACGTTTTGGCTTGACTGTTCAGAAACAGATTTATTTGAATACGGGAAACAAGTTAGGACAATACCACAGAAAAGCCTTTGAAGATTTTGGCGACAAAGTAGGATGGAGACAAAATAAACAGTGGTTATCTTATAATAATCTGAGCAATATTTCTTTTGTTCCCCAGGGACATTTCCCCCTACGGGAATGTTTATGGGAGGGAAGATTTTACGCTGATCGGTTTGGTCGATTATTTTCTCGCGTAGGAAATTGTAACCTGTAAAATACAACAATTGATCATCATTATAGATCCCCCCTGCCCCCCTTAAAAAGGCAGGGCCGTTTCATTCTCGGTTCAAAAATGCGATCGCCAAATCTTAAAAGCCTTTCTCTGTAAAGAAAAGGAGGATTATTTCAACAGTTTTGAGATTTTCTGTTTAAATAGAGCCTAAAACTTGCCCCCCATCAAAGGTTTAGCGATCGCCAAAAATTAGAATGAAACAGCCCTGCCCTTAAAAAGGGGGGAATGAAAAAAAAGGGAATTGTATTAGGAATGGTTTTCATCCCCCCTAGCCCCCCTTAAGAAGGGCGGAATGGAAAAAAAGGGGGAGACAATTCCCTGAAATTGTTCTCTCTTAAAAATTACAACTATTTTCGCAATAATAAATAACTTCAAAAAATCACCCCCCTTTTTAAGGGGGGCAGGGGGGATCTATAATGATGTCAATTGTTCTATCTTAAAAATTACAACTATTTTCGCAAGAATAGAAACAGTAACTTCAATCAATCACCCCCCTTTTTAAGGCAGGGGGGATCTATAATGATGTCAATTGTTCTCTCTTAAAAATTACAACTATTTTCGCAATAACAAACAGTAACCTCAAAAAATCACCCCCCTTTTTAAGGCAGGGCCGTTTCATTCTAAAATTTTGCGATCGCTAAACCTTTGATGGGGAGAAAGTTTTAGGCTCTATTTAAACAGAAAATATCAAAACTTTGGAAATAATTCTCCTTTTCTTTACAGAGAAAGGCTTTTAAGATTTGGCGATCGCATTTTTGAACCGAGAATGAAACAGCCCTGCCCTTTTTAAGGGGGGCTAGGGGGGATCAAACCCCCAAACAAAAACACAAACGGTTAATTAGTAATTATAGAACTTAGCAAATAAACGAATCAAAAGTGTTATTTCTTGAACAAACTGCGCCAAAAGTCTTTTTTTATAATAAACTAATAAAAGACATCATAGAAAATCGACCCATGTTACACAAACCGAATAAAATTTGGAATCCCTCCCTGTGGGCGAGTTGGAAGCCCTTTGGAATTGGTGAACAATATCCGAATAACTATTGGGAAGGCGTGAGGGCGGTTTGGGAAAATCGCGATCGCCTATCCTATGCTTGGGATATTCTTAATCATGGCGTTTGTGATGGCTGTTCTTTGGGAACAACGGGAATGAAAGACTGGACGTTAGATGGCTTTCATTTGTGTAATGTGCGGATGCGACTTTTGCGACTCAATACCATGTCTGAATTCGATCCCAAACTATTAGCAGATGTCAGTTTATTACAACAAAAAAGAAGTTCAGAATTGCGAGAAATGGGACGAGTTCCCTATCCGATGAGACGGGATAAAGGCGATAAAGGATTTCGACGCATCAGTTGGGATGAAGCTTTATACTGCATTTCCCAACGCATTAAAGCCTCTACTCCCGAACGTTTGGGGTTCTATGTAACCAGTCGGGGAACGGTGAACGAAACCTATTATGGCGTTCAAAAAGCCGTCCGTTCAATGGGGAGTAATAATGTTGATAATGCGGCGAGAATTTGTCACTCTCCCAGTACCGGAGCGTTAAAAACAACGATTGGGGCGGCTGCAACAACTTGTTCTTATAAAGATTGGATTGGAACGGATTTATTAGTGTTTTTTGGTTCAAATGTTGCCAACAATCAACCCGTTACGGTTAAATATTTACACTGGGCAAAAAAAGCGGGGACTCGCATTGTTTGCGTGAATACCTATCGAGAACCGGGAATGGAACGCTACTGGGTGCCTTCAATTCCTGAAAGTGCAATATTCGGGACAAAATTCGCCGAAGATTTCTTTTTAGTCAATCTCAATGGCGATCAAGCCTTTATCAACGGCGTGATTAAACACCTGATTGCTAACAACTGGATTGACTGCAATTTTATCAATAATTATACCACAAATTTTGAACAACTCCAAGCCGAATTAGACCGCCAAACCTGGGAAGATTTAGAACAAATTTCTGGGGCGACTCGTGAGGAAATGTATGCTTTTGCTGAGATGGTGGGAAAAGCAGAAAAAGCGGTGTTTGTTTGGAGTATGGGAATTACTCAACATGAATGCGGCGAAGATAACGTTAGAGCGATTATTAATCTCGCTTTAATGAAGGGTTTTGTCGGGCGTGAAGGGTGCGGTTTAATGCCTATTCGCGGACATTCTGGCGTGCAGGGCGGGGCGGAAATGGGATGCTATTCTACTGTATTTCCTGGAGGGCGAAAAATTAACGAAGAAAATGCCCAATTAATGAACGAATATTGGGGATTTAACGTTTCTCCCAAAACGGGTTTAATTACCTCAGAAATGATTACAGCAGCAGCCGAAAATCAACTCGATGTGTTGTTCTCCATTGGCGGTAATTTTCTGGAAGTAATGCCCGATCCAGATTATGTAGAAACCGCTTTAAAAAACATTCCCTTGCGGGTTCACATGGATATTGTTTGTTCTAATCAAATGTTGTTAGAACCGACGGAAACAGTGATAATATTACCTGCAACGACTCGTTATGAAGTTCCCGGAGGAGTAACAGAAACTAGCACCGAAAGACGGGTAATCTTTAGCCCAGAAATTCCCGGTGCCAGAGTCGCCGAAGCCCGTCCAGAGTGGGAAGTGTTGATGGAATTAGCACGGCGAGTTCATCCCGAATTAGCGGATAAATTACAGTTTGAAAATACCGCAGAAATGCGTCAAGAAATTGCAAAAGTTATCCCGCAATATGCCGGAATTCAACATCTAAAAGAACAGGGCGATCAGTTTCAATATGGCGGATCTCATCTCTGTTTTGGCTGGAAGTTTCCAACGCCCGATGGAAAAGCCCATTTCTCGGTTTTATCCCCGAGTTTTGATGAATTACCTGCGGGTTATTTCTTCGTGGCAACTCGTCGGGGAAAACAGTTTAATAGTATGGTTCAAGAACGTAAAGATGCCATTACCGGAGCGTTGCGAGAAGCGGTGTTAATTAATCCCGTTGATGCGGAAAAGTTGAATTTAAAAGATGGCGATAAAGTTCTCTTAAAAAATGACTGGGGTGAATATAAAGGACGAGTTTATACAGCCCCGATGAAACCTCGAAATCTTCAAGTTCATTGGCCAGAGGGTAATGTTTTATTGGATAAAAATAAGCGTTCATCAGAAGGGGTTCCCGACTATAACGCATTAGTTTGTTTGGAAAAAATTGGTTGATTCATAACGTTTGTAGTTGGGCTAGTTTTGTGCTAGTTTTGTGCTAGTTGTTGTTGCTCTAGCCCTAAAACGGTGCGCTGTAGAGTAGCGCAACAACGAACAAAAGTTGTTGGACTTTAGCCCTCAAATTAATGCGCGTGCATCGCAACAACGAACTTATTGATATCATGTCCGGTTGATTAATAATTCTGTGATGGGGTGGGGCGGGTTTACCTCAATCTCGGAGTAGTAGTAAAGATCTTGAATGAACCCGCCCCTACGAAGCGGATTAGCGCAAAGTGCGGTCTTGGTGGTTTCCATCAAGGAGCAACTTTGCAAGAATTGATTAGTCGGACATGAGATGAGACTTCAATTAAATTAACTAAAAAATCAACCTATGAGCGCTGCAAAAAGCAAAACCAAGTCTAAAATCTGGACAATAGAAGGAAATAAAATTCGTTCTCGTTCAGATGACATTACCACCGAAGAACCTTTAGAAATACGTTTGGTTTCTCCTGCACAAACCCTAGCCGTTACCATGCGAACACCGGGAGCCGATTTTGATTTAGTGGCGGGTTTTTTGTACAGTGAAGGGGTGATTACCAGCCGAGAAGATATTGCTAAAATGAGTTATTGTGTTGATCCTGATGTTGATGGCGAACAACGACAAAATATTATTAATGTGGCTCTCAAACGGGGATTAACTTTTGATTTTAAACGACTCGAACGGCATTTTTTTATGACGAGCGCTTGCGGTGTTTGTGGGAAAGCAAGTATTGAGTCTTTAAAATTGCGGGAAATTCCGCCAATTTCCTCTGATTTTAACGTTAAGCCAGAAATTATTTATAATTTAAGTGAACAATTACAATTAGCTCAAGGATTATTTTCGGCGACAGGTGGCTTACACGCAGCAGCATTGTTTGATGAAAGTGGAAAACTCTTGAAACTTCGTGAAGATGTGGGTCGTCATAATGCTTTAGATAAACTCATTGGTTCTTCGGTCTTGACAGATGACTTACCTCTAGCGCATCATATCGTGATGGTCAGTGGACGCTCTAGCTTTGAAATTTTGCAAAAGTGTATCGTTGCAGGGGTTCCAATTCTTTGTGCTGTGTCTGCTCCCAGTAGTTTAGCGGTGGAGATGGCGCAAGCCTTTAATATTACGTTGATTGGTTTTTTACGAGGTCTACGGTTTAATGTTTATTCGGGAATTGAACGCATTGAATCTGTTTTTTAGTCTGTTTTTATCAGGCATTCTCTATCCCGATTTCATCAAGAGCAGCCGTATATTTTTGATGATTAAATCCTGGCTCTCCCGGATAAAAAATTAGGCATTAAGCATTACTCATTGAGAAAAAAGACTATGACTAACTGACAGCAAATCCAGGATGAAAAGGAGTTGCTGTTAATTCAGGAAAACATGACCTCAACAAAAATTAGCCTTTGTTGAATGACTTCTTCACTTTTTTCTTCAAACAAAATTTGTTTAAATCTCTTGACATCTGAAAATTTAGATTCTCTTTCTTTGACTCAAAAGGGTAAAATAGACACAAGAGTTTAAGGTGTAGTATTAGGAGTTAGGTATTTATTATGGACTACAAACAAGAATTAATAACAACAATACATGACTTTGGTTGTGATCTAGAACTCCTAGAAGCACGATTAACTCAAATGAGTGAAACCTCACCCACGGCTGTATTAATTCCCGCCTTATATGATGAATTGGAAAGACCTGCTTTAACTTTAATTCGAGATCAATTACAAGAGTGTAAATTTGTGAATACTGTTGTGATTTGTCTTTGCGCTCAAACCGCCGAACAATACAACAAAGCCGTTGATTTTTTCAGTGTATTACACCAGCCTACTTTTGTGATTTGGGAAAACGGCCCTCGGGTCACTCAACTGTTAGAAAAATTGCGAGATAAAGGCTTAGATTTACTCAGCTTTAAAGGCAAAGGTCAAGCCGTTTGGTTAGGACTCGGTGTGGCATCTTTGCAAGCAGAAGTAATCGCTCTACACGATGCTGATATTATCACCTATAACAAGAGCTATCCTCTGAAGTTACTCTTTCCCCTGGTCGAAAAAGAGTTGGGGATCGCCTTTAACAAAGCTTATTATGCTCGCTTAGGGGGTGAACCGCCTCGTTTTCATGGGCGAGTGGTGCGTTTATTTGTCATGCCTTTACTGACCGCTTTAACTGATATGTTAGGCTATCATAATTATCTACGTTATTTAGGCGCTTATCGCTATCCCCTCTCTGGAGAATGCGCCCTAACAAACGATTTAGCTCTTAATATTCGCATTCCCGGAAATTGGGGTTTAGAAATCGGTTTATTGGCTGAAGTTTATCGCAATGTAGCCGAAAAACGCATCGCTCAAATCGACCTGGGAATATTTGATCACAAGCATCAACCGATTGGCAATTCCACCCACGAAGGACTGCGGAAAATGTGTCGAGATATTCTTCGATCTATTCTCAGAACCTTAACTGAAATGGAACGAGTGGTGTTAACAATTGATGAAATTCGCACCTTGCGCGTGAAGTTTCGCCGAGAAGCCCAAGACTACACTCGTCAGTATTTTGTTGATGCTCGTTTTAACAATTTAGAGTATGATCGTCATCAAGAAGAAATCACCGTCGAACTGTTTGAACAGGTGATTACCGAAGCGGGTCAAGACTACCTCAACAACCCCGCCAGCATTCAAATTCCCGACTGGACACGCGCTCTAGCCGTGATGCCTGCCCTGCGTGAACAACTGCGAGAAGCCACCCGACGCGATATGGCAGAAGCGAAAGCCTCCATAGCTCAGGGAAACTCTGACCTCTCCCGACCCGATTCTAATCATAATACTCATAATCCCGTTATCGTCACTCCCTAGTCCGGTATTGAGGTAGAGGCACGCCCAGGCGAGTCTCTACAGCAGTTGCTCATCGCAATATTTCGATGATCTTAGCTGTGCTTAACTGGAATTTGAATTTTAAACTCTGTTCCCTGACCAAGCTGAGACTCGCATTGTAATATTCCTTTATGTTTTTCGACAACAATTTGATAACTAATTGATAGTCCTAATCCAGTTCCTTTCCCCACAGGTTTGGTCGTGAAAAACGGATCAAAAATCTTAGCTTTGACTGCGGGTGGAATTCCTCCTGCATTATCTTGGATGGAAATCATCACCCAGTTTTTAGGCGTACAATCTATTTTTTGAATAACGCCTGTTTTAATAGTAATTCTAGGTAAAAATGAAGCCTCAGATTGATGATAAACTGATTCTAAAGCATCCAAAGCATTACTCAAAATATTCATAAAAACCTGATTGAGTTGAGCCGCATAACATTCAACTTTGGGAAGTTTACCGTAATTTTTAATCAGTTCAATTCCTGAGCGTTCTGACTTAGATTTCAAGCGATGATGCAAGATTAACAGCGTACTATCAATCCCTTCGTGAATATCAACCGCTTTGACTTCGGCTTCATCCAAACGTGAGAAATTCCGCAACGACAAAACAAGCTGACGAATTCGTTCAGCACCCAATCGCATCGAAGAGAGAATTTTGGGTAAATCTTCGCTCAAATAATCTAACTCTATTTCTGATATTTTTTCTTCTATTTTAGCAGTTGGTTGAGGATATTCTTGCTGATAAAGTTGAACTAAATCAAGTATATCTTGAGTAAAATCAGTCGCCGGATCGAGATTTCCATAAATAAAGTTAACGGGATTATTAATTTCGTGGGCAATTCCGGCGACTAGATGACCCAAGCTTGACATTTTTTCGGTTTGAACTAATTGGATTTGAGTTTGTTTTAAATTTTCGGCTAAAGCTTTAGTTTCTGCTAATAATTCAGCTTGTTGTAAGGCGACTCCGAGTTGAATTCCAATCTGAGCTAAGAGTTGCAATTCATCGTTTTTCCAACTGCGAGGTGCAGTATTTTGATAAGCGGCGAGTAATCCCCATAACGTTTCGCCTTGGAGAATGGGAACAACAATATAGGCTCGGGCGTGAAATTGCTCTAAGAGTTTTATTTGACAGTCGGAATATCCAGCTTTATAGATATCCTCAATGGCTAAAAGTTCTCCTTGGCGAAAGCGTCCACCGTTGGTTTCTTGCAGACAAGTATCTGCGATTGTGGGAATTTTATCTATTAAAAGTTCCCACTCTGATGATACCGACTCCGCCACAAAATAACCAGACCAATCTGGATTAAAGCGATAAACAACAACCCGATCACTGTTTAAAAACTGTCTAACTTCTTCTGTTGCTGTATCAAAAATGGTTTGCATATCCAGAGATTGACGAATCCGATTAACCATTTCAAATAATATTTGATGTCGTTGATCTCCTTTGTGACGTTCATCAATAAGAGCCAGTTGTTGAGCCTGATGTTGAACTTGCTCAATATATTCAACTTGTTGCAGAGCGACATCAAAATGATGAGCAATTTGAGTCACAAATTCAATCTCATTCTCTGACCAATTTCGAGGTGAGGAACATTGATGAATACACAGTCCTCCCCACAGTTTACCTCCCTTGAGTAACGGCACAAATAGATTGGCTCGCACTTGAAATTGACTGAGGATTTCAATGTGACAATTACTTAAACCTGCGGTATAAATATCGGCAATAGCATTAATTCTTCCTTGTTGGTATTGGGGTGCAAACTGTTCACCGAAGCAGTGATCATAAACCTGCGCTGTTAAAACCGATTTAAACTCTGGATTGATATCTTCAGAGATAAACTCACCCTGATCATAACCCGAATCCGGATCAAAACGAAACACAGCGACTCGATCTGCATTTAATAATTGTCGAACTTCTATTGCCGTTGCGGTAAATATAGTGTTAAGATCAAGGGATTCTCGAATGCGACTAATCACCCGAAATAATGCTCTATAGCGTTCTGTAGGATGAATCTGGCATTGAAAGTGAGCAGAGTTAGATGATTGATCATTTATCAATTGACAGGGTAGTTGCTGCTCACTTAAAATTTGTTGCAGTCGTTCAAAGGCGGCTTGATTTTTACAGCACTCTCGTATTTGTTCCCATTGATGAGCGTTAAGCATCATAAGTTTGTAGTTGCATCAAGGATGACATACTTCAGGCAGCATAGGGCTAATTAAATTCCCTCTTTTTTAGTATAAGATAAAATCCACCTTGAGTGAATATCGAAACTCACGGGAGAATGCTTTAAGATTGGTAAATGGGGAGAGAAATTGCAAACTCCGTTGACTCTCCGGGTTGAGAAATACAGTTAAGACTACCCCGATGTTTTTCGACAATAATTTGATAGCTAATTGAAAGTCCTAACCCGGTTCCTTGACCAATCGGTTTCGTGGTAAAAAAGGGATCGAATATTTTAGGAAGATGTTCTGCTTCAATTCCTAGACCATTATCAATGATCGAAATTTTAACGCTATCTAATTCTTTAGTTTCCCCTTTTAAGAAAGAAGTTTCAATCGAAATTTTTGGAGAATAAACAGAAGCCTGTACCTCTCTATTTTTCAATTGATTGTAATCATACTCTAAAGCATCAATGGCATTACTGATAATATTCATAAAAACTTGATTCAGTAAGCTAGCGTAGCATTCAACTGGAGGTAAATCTCCATAACTTTTAATCACTTGAATTTCGGGAATATTTGCACTTCCTCTCAAGCGATGTTGCAAAATCATTAGTGTATTTTCAATTCCCTCATGTATATCAACGGCTTTGACTTGAGCTTCATCGAGTCGTGAAAAATTCCGCAAGGACAAAACTAACTGACGAATTCGATCTGCTCCTATTCGCATCGAAGATACAATTTTAGGCAAGTCAGAACAAAGAAAATCTAATTCTATAGATTCCGTATATTCCTGAATTTCAGAAGGAGGTTCTGGGTAATATTTTTGATAGAGTTCGAGTAAATAAAGCAAGTTTTCAGTATATTCGCTCGTATAAGCTAAGTTGCCGTAAATAAAGCTAACCGGATTATTAATTTCGTGAGCAATTCCAGCGACTAACCGTCCCAATCCTGACATTTTTTCAGTTTGAATCAGTTTAGTTTGAGTCTTTTGTAATTCTTCTAAAGTGTGAGCTAATTGTTCGGCTTTTGCTTTTTCATTCTCAGCAGCATTACAGGCTTTTTCATAGAGTTCAGCTTGGGTAATGGCAATAGCAATTTGATCCGCAAGCTGACTGAGCAAATCAATTTCTTCCGTTTGCCAATCTCGAGGTTTATTACATTCGTGAGCAATCAATAATCCCCAAAGCCGATCCGGTGAGCCAATCGGAACAACTAAATTTGCTCGCACCTGAACACCTTCTAGAAATTCCTGATAACAAGATGTTAAATTGGCTTCATAAATATCTCGAATCGCTCCACATTCCCCTTGTCGATATCGATTTTTAGAACTAGAGGGAAAACAACCGCTAGGAGTTTTAACACCGAGAACAGAAGAGATCTCTTCACCAATGGCTTCAACAATCACTTCTCCTTCTTGATCATTAATCAACTTGTAAATTAAGACGCGATCGCTTCTAATTAACCCTCTTACTTCTCGAACAATCGTTTGTATGATGTTTCTTAAGTCTAACGTACTCCGAATTTTGTCTGTTACTCGTTCTAAAGCTTGAGCAAAATCCAGAGTTCTTTGTAATTGATGGGTACGTTCTTCAACTTGTTGTTCTAAGTTAATATTAAGCTCTTGAACTTCTGTATAGAGCAAATATTGTTGAATTGCCATTCCCAACTGAGTTCCTAAAGCTTCAGCTAGAGAAACTTCTTCTTCTGTCCAAGGTTGAGCTTGACCTTTTTTCAACTCTCGCCAGACTTCAAAAGATTGCCGGGGTAATATTTGTTTGAGGTTAGATTTAAAACGCCCCGCCCACAAAATTTCGGTATCAATTTCATTTCTAAAAACCGTTAAAACGGCAAGTAATTGTTGTCGATAATAAATCGGTACAATCAGTAAACCTCGAATAGAAGTGGTTTTAAAAGCCGGGGTTAAAACCCGAAACAGAGATTCTTTATACAAGTCAGTAATCGCCCAAATGTCTGTATCCTTAGATGCGTTTTTTTTCAAGTCTTGAGGTTTTTTAAATTCGGTTTTAATCCATTGTTGCCAGAGGGGATGTTCTTCTAAAATCGGACTCAATTCCCATTCGGGCATCGTGGGTTGTTCACCCCAAGTCCAGAGTTCAGAAGTGCGATTTTCACTCGTACAGATGTAAAGTCTACCCCCAACGCCTTGCAACGCCTCCACCGTCGCTTCTAAAGCCGCTTGCAGTTGAATTGTCGGTTGTTGATGTAATAGAAATGAAACGCGGTTAATCAGGGCTTCTCGCCTTGCTTGTTGACGAGTATAAGTCAGTAATGTAGACTGTTTAATGGCAACAGAAAGCTGATCAACAATGAGCTGAACCAACTGTAATTGAGAGGCTGTAATTTCCCGAGGTTCTGCATGATGAGACACCAATAATCCCCAGAGTTGGCGATCAGATTGCTGGGTATTTTGATACAAAATTGGGATAACCAGGGAAGATTGAACCCCCATCGCTCTAAGATAGGCAATATGACAGGGGTCTACTGAACGATAGTTAATTTCTTCAGAACCCGAAAAATCTTCTGTATCGTGGGTATTGACAGGACTCCAACCAATCTCTGCTGTTGCTATATTGACAATACTGCGTTGAGCTAGAGTGCGATACATTTCTCGGGCGAAGGAAGGAATATCATCTGCTGGAAAATGCAATCCTTTCAGGGAAGGAAGGCGATTTTTATGAATTGATTCTGCCATCACTTCACCGCTCTCATCCGCGCTAAACTGATAAATCATCACCCGATCCGTTCTCAAAAATGCCCGAACTTCAGCAACGGTTGCTGTTAAAATTTCTTCTAGTTCTAAGGATTGACTAATCCGCTTCGTAATCCGGTAGAGTAAATGTTGTTCATCAATTTTTTTTGAATTACCTTGTTGATTTTCCGCAGGTATCATACAAGCTCCTAATCACTGTATCTATCAATTTTTAACTCTCTTTACTATCATTATATATTTCTTAAAATATCTCAGGAGTTTAAGAAAACTAGAATAAAAAATTTAAAAAAACTTAATAATGTTTCCTGATGATTTGAGGGTATCAGTTTTAACTTTGAGGAGATTCTAATCTCAGTATTTTCCTCAATTTTAGATCCTCCCCTCAGTAATATTTCGGATGAGTGAAGTGCTTATTATCGAGGGGTTGCTAGGGGATTTTTCGGAAAGCCGGACTCAGTTGTTGAGCTTATCAAGTATTATTACAGATTTTCGGGAATACCATTGCTCGTTTTGATACTGAAACAGAAAGGATAGGTAGACGTTCTCGGCTGTGGTGTCTACCTACCCTTAAGTTGATCATTGAGTTGTTATAGCAGTTTCCTTTAAAAAGGAGATAGACTCTTCATGGCTTTGTCTACAACATCTGCATAACGCATTTCACCACAGAGAATCTTACTGATCAGTTGAGTGGCAACGGGGACTTTCACACCTGCTTTGTAAGCAATGCCAGGGAAGCGGTAAAATAAACCTGCTAAACGTCCAGCCCAAGCCATATCTGCGCCCCACTCTTGCTGCATCACCTGAGTATATTTTTCCAGGGCATTACTCGCGCCGCCTAAAGCTTGATCAATGGCTTCTGCTGCCTTGACTCCACTTAAAATCGAGGGACGAATGCCTTCCGCCGAAAGGGGATCGGCTAAACTGGCTGCATCTCCGGCTAAGAGGGCGTTTTGGGTATGCAGGGTTTTATCTCCATCCCACAAACACAACGGATGCTCAGAAATGGAATTGTATGTCGTCATGCCCAATTTACTGGCATACTGGATTAAATCCTTGTTGAGATCCTTAGATTCACCGCCTCGGAAGGTGGCAATACTGATCGAGTAGCTATCGGCTTTGGGAAAACCCCAAATACTGCCATTTTTCACCATGCCAAATTCAAAGCTGGGAATTTGACCGGGACTCGAAGGGAATTCCGCAACCATACTCTGACGAAGAGTTGACTGTTTCAAACCCAACCATTTAGCCATCGGCCCTTTTGCGCCATCTGCGGCGATTAGATATTTGGCTTCTAGGGGTTCGGCGTTTGTACTGACTTGCCAGCTTGCGCCTTTAAACTTAATCCCAGTCACTTCGGTTTGCGTTTGCAGTTTCGCGCCTTGGTCTACTGCTTGCTGCATCAAATATTGATCAAAGACATCCCGACGCACCATCCACATCGGCTTAACAATCTCTGTTTCCACGGGATCACCTAACTTCCAGGTGTAGCGAATTTTCTCTACGGTGGTGGAAATCGCGGGTGTCAAATCAAAGTCAAACCATTTAGCGATCGCAGGGGATACGCCACCACCACAGGGCTTTTGGCGAGGCCAAGCGTCTTTTTCTACAACCAAAACGGAATGTCCTCGTTTGGCAAGGTGATAAGCTGCGGCGCCCCCCGCCGGACCCGCACCAACAATAATGCAGTCAAACATTGTTGTCATAAGTTAATGATCAGTTGTCGCTTGTCGTGTAATGGTGTTCGCTCAAAAATAAATTCTCAACCCTGGCATCTACAAATTATTGCCTTTTAGGGATTAAAACCGCACCCTTTAAACAAGGTCAAATTCCTTGACTTCGAGCAATTTTTACCTTCAGGCAAATCTGTTACTGCTCTCGCACGTTTCTAGTCTAACACGCTTAATCCGTCGCTTGACAAGTCTCTACTTGAGTCTATTTTCCTACTCTTATCAATTGCAGCAAGTTCTAGAGGAATACTTAAAAAATATAAGATTCAGGAATAAATGATCAGCATCCTATTCCTACTCAATATACTTGATTTATGCACTTGTTAAAATAGCTTAAACAAGGCGAGTGAGCCGCCCTGTTTAGTTCCTGGGTTGAGACACTGTGTTTAATCAGTTGTCTCACCCGGACAAATTTTGTCTCACAAAATGTAGCCCCTTTCAGGCTGTTTAAACGGTTTTAATATCTTTTTCCTTTGCCTCAAGCAGTTCATCAACTTTAGCGATGTACTTATCGGTCAGCTTTTGAATTTGATCTTGTAAATCTCGGGCTTCATCTTCGGAGATTTCTTTAGTTTTTTCTTGCTTACGAACCGCATCAACCGCATCCCGACGTACACTTCGCACCGAAACTTTACCTTCTTCTGCGTATTTAGCCGCTAACTTGGCAAATTCTTGGCGACGTTCACTGGTCAGAGGCGGAATATTCAACCGAATAATTGATCCATCGTTACTGGGAGTCAGCCCCACATCGGACAAAGAGATCGCCTTTTCAACGATATCCAACGACTTGCGATCAAAGGGTTGAATGGTAATGGTGGATGCGTCGGGCGTGTTGATTGTGGCGAGGGACTTTAGGGAAGTCGGAACGCCATAATATTCAACCATGACCCGATCCAATAAAGAAGTATTGGCGCGTCCAGTGCGGATAGTATTAAATGACCGTTGAGTTGATTCAATGGCCTTTTGCATTAAACTTTCAATTTCAGCTAACTTCACACAAACCTCCTACAAATGTTCCAACAGGGTCTCCACTGACCGCCCGAGCGATATTTCCCTGTACAGTCAGATCAAAGACAATTATGGGAATATTGTTTTCTTTGCACAAGGCGATCGCCGTACTATCCATCACCCGCAGATCTTGAGTCAGCACATGGCCATAGGTGAGGGTTTTGTAACGTCGAGCATCGGGGTTGAGATGGGGATCGCAGTCATAGATCCCATCGACTTTTGTTGCTTTGAAAATCACCTCAGCATCAATTTCGGCGGCTCGTAATGCGGCTGTGGTATCGGTGGTAAAGAAGGGATTACCAGAACCCGCTCCAAAAATCACCACGCGGTTGAGTTCCAGGTGACGAATCGCTTTCCGCCGGATATAGGGTTCAGCAACTTCCTGCATCGCGATCGCCGTTTGTACGCGAGTCGGGACTCCAATTTGTTCGAGGGCATCTTGTAAGGTGATAGCATTCATCACCGTAGCAATCATTCCCACATAATCGGCAGTTGCCCGATCCATCCCCGCAGAAGCGGCTTTTACCCCTCGGAAGATATTACCACCACCGACGACAATTGCCACCTGAATTCCTTTGGCGACAACCTCTGCAACTTCTTGGGCAATGCCTTGAACGACAGCCGGATCGATGCCGTAGCCGAGGCTTCCCATTAAAGCTTCACCGCTTAGTTTCAGTAAGATCCGCTTATACGCTGTTCCCATTTATAACCCCCAACAGTTTCCGCTAAATCGATTCAGATTGGCAGCGATCGCAACAGTTGCCCCATCGGGTCTGCGCCGACTGATGAATCGCACTGGTGTAGACATTGGGGTGATCATAATTGACATACTCCCCATTTCTAAAGAAAGGGGATTCTCCAAGCCTCACGGCTTTGGATTACTGATTCATTGACAACCCTTACAGCAAGCTAGTTTCCTAACCTACTCCAGAGGGGTGAGTCTCCCCA